>JAAFJU010000104.1 GCA_013298165.1 Synechococcales cyanobacterium bin31.maxbin.ball.101
ATTGGAAGGCGCGGATGTTGCAGCCGTCTACAATGCGATGGGCTACACCTATTTCGCTCAAGAACAATATGATTTGGCCGTGCGGCACTATAAAGATGCCTTAAAAAATTATCCAGACTATGTGATAGCCCTGAATAATCTAGGTCATGTTTATGAAAAGAAAGGTCTAACGACAAAGGCGATCGAGGCTTACGATAAAGCGCTTGAACTAGAGCCAAAAAATGATACGGCACAACGTCGATCGGAATCCCTGAAAAAGCGGGTTGCTCCGGTCTAGCGTTTTCAACAGTTGCCATTAAAAAAGCCCCTCAGAATTCTGAGGGGCTTTTTTAATGGGCCAACTTAGGGCGTAGTGGATGTCGTCGGTGCAGCAGGGACAACGGGAGCCGTCGGCGTTGTCGGAGTCACAGGTGCTACTGGAGGAGTGACAGGGGCAGTAGGCGCTGCAACGGGAACCACTGGCTCTACGGGCGCTGCCGGAGTCACAGGAGCCTGAGGTGTCACAGGAACGACAGGCGCAACTGGGGCTACAGGCGCTGCTGGAGTCACAGGGACTTGCGGCGTCACAGGAACTACAGGCGTAACTGGCACAGAGATGACGACAGGCGCAACGGGGGCGACGGGCGTTTCAGGAACGATCGGAGCAATGGGGGCGCTAGGAACCACTGGAGGCGCAATCACCGGAGCTGGTGGAATCACGACAGAAGGTGGAGCTGTAACAACAGGGGGTGCAGGAGTCACAGGCACCTGAACAGCAGGAGGTGCGATCGGCGTAACGGGTGCAATCGGCGCGACGGGTGCGTTAGGGGTTACAGGTGCATTAGGTACTACAGATGCGTTGGGGGTTGATGGTGTTACAGGTAGAGAAGGCGGGACAGGTGTGACGGGTGACGGAGGTGCCGTGATGGCAGGAGCCTGAGTTCTGACCACGGGTTCAGAAACAACGACTGGGGGGGTGAGGACTGGTGCGGTAGGGGGGGTCGCCGAGGGAACAGGTGTTACGACAACAGGAGCTGCTACCGGAGCGATCGAAGGAGGGGTGACAGTTGGGTTGGCTGGAATTGGGACAACCGATGGAGAGAAGACGTCCGATCGTGCAGGGGACGGAACAGGCGTCACAGTGACCGGAGGAGCAACCTCGACCGATCGAACAGGCGCTTCAGGGACAATGACAGGTGCAGGTCTTGAAACCTCAACAGGTCGCGAAGGTTCGACAGGTCTCGAAACTTCAACAGGTCGCGAAGGTTCGACAGGTCTCGAAACTTCAACAGGTCGCGAAGGTTCGACAGGTCTCGAAACTTCAACAGGTCGCGAAGGTTCGACAGGTCGCGAAGGTTCGACAGGTCGCGAAACTTCAACAGGTCGTGAAGGTTCGACGGGTCGCGAAACCTCAACAGGTCGCGAGGGTTCGGCAGGTCGCGAAATCTCAACAGGTCGCGAAGGTTCGGCAGGTCGCGAAACTTCAACAGGTCGCGAAGGTCCGACAGGTCTTGAAACCTCAACGACAGGTGCAGGCTTAGCTGCTTCAACGACAGGTGCAGGTCTTGAAACTTCAACAACAGGTGCGGCTTGGGTTGCAACGGGTGCGGGCTGAGCGACAGGTGCAGGTTGAGCGACAACAGGGGCAGGGGCAGGTTGAGCAACAGGTGCGGCTTGAACCACGACAGGTGCAGGCGGATTCACGATGACTCTTGAGCTGTCTATTTTACCGTCGATCGCTAAATAGACGACGGGCTTACCATCCACCGTGATCGTCACATAGGTCAGATGACGACCTCGGGAATCAATTCCCCCATCCGTAATAGCGGGAGGCGAAGGCTTAACGACAGGATGCTCTGTAATCGGAACTGGCTCCGGTTTTTCAACAGGGGGCGATGGTGGAGACGGCTGTTGACCAGTTCCGGGTGCGGGTTTTGAGATGGGATTTTCGGGCTGAGTCGGCTGCTGGAACGGAGGAGCAGGGGGCTTGACCGTCGGATTTTGGGGTATTTGGAGCGTTGAGGGATCTGGATCGGTCGTCGTCTGACCATTGATGACTTTCCGCACGATCGCCACATTGGGAGAAGTCAAAGTCGTCACTCTGGAGACATCAGAGGTATTCAAGGCTGTGGGACTGTCGATCGGAGCAACCACAGCAACAGAAGGGACGATGACCGGATTACCAGCCACTTGAGTCGTTACAGCATCCGAGACCTCTTGGCGCACAGCCTGCAGATCGGGATCGGTCTGATCGATTTCTCGGTATAGCGGACTCGTACTTAAAAAGGTGTTGAGGTCAAAAGTTTCCACACGATCGATGCGGTTTTTGATCACCACCGCCATCTGACCTGCATACAGATCTTGCTTTTGCCCACCTGTAGTAATGTCCATGGGACCCAGGGGATTGTTGGTCAAAGCCCCCATGATCGTGGTGTCGGTCTCTTTGATATATCGAATAAACAGCGCTGAACCTCGAACGCCAGCCTTTGCGTTGGGCGTGTAAAATTCAGTGCTCCCACGACCTGGAGGAACCAAGAAGAGATAGGTGCCATTGCCGAGGTCAAAGCGGCGAGTATTGGGGGTGAAGCGGAAGGTGGCAAGCTCACCGACTTTTGCAACGGTGCCATCGTTGAACTTAAGTTCGGCACGGGACGCTTTGCGGGTGTCGATCTGGTCGCCGCCGCTGGTCAAGCGATCGTTAACCCGGGCATCCCGGCGCAGCGCTTCACTTTTCAACAAGAGTTCAACCTGATTGACCACTTTGCGAAGGGTGGCAGAGGTCAATGGGGTGGGTCCCGCTAGAGCAGGGGAAAGACTGAAGGCCAAGGTGCCACTCAGCGTCGTCAAAGAGAGCAGGGACTTCCATTTCAAAGCAAGCTTTTGCTGAATATCCATATAAAGACAGACCCCTAAGACTCGACAACAACAGAGTGAGCAGTCACTTCAAAGCCTAAAAACCTAGACATAAAGACAGGAAACAGCAGGGAAGCTTCGAAAATTGAAGCAACGATTCACAGTACTAGCAAAACAAGATTAAACTTGCGCCAAACAACTGGTCATTGTCTTCATACAAAGTATATAGAGTTATGGAGACAAGTTTCAACATATTTCTTCAATGTTGAGAGAATGTCTGCAATCCGTGATTATACTGTGACAGTTCTTTACATCAGAACGCTCTACATTAGAATCTTAGGTAAGAACTCAGTCTCATTAGGAATGACCTTACGGACAAACCACAAAAAGAGTGATCTAAGCAGACACCGTAACTTATATAAGCTTAAGTATAAGTACAGAGACTAGAAATGGCTAGTTTAAAGTCACTAGAGTAATTAATTTGTGACGATCGCGACTCATCGAATCGTGATAACCCGTGGGATGCTTGTAATAAATCGGTCTATCGGAGGCTATCGGGAATGGTGAAAGGATGGAAGAGAGTCCGATCGACAGGACAAAACCGAGGCATTGATTTGCGTGAAGGCATGACGATCGGGCTTGGAAGCATACCTTGGATTCTCCTCTTTTCCAGTCTAGGTCTCTCGCCCCTGCTAGCCAATCCAGACCCCAACACTCTCGCCCAACAAGTCCCCCCCCCCAACGCCCGCCCGCCCGTCCCAACACCGCCCAACACCCCACCCGCCAAGCCCACGGACCTCCCTACGCTAGACCTTCGAGTCGAACCCAGAATTGATCTCAAAGTTGACCCAAAAATCAGTCCACTCAAGCAAAATCTGCCGCAGGGTGCCGATCCGGAGTTAGGGATCATTCGGTCCAAGCCTCTAACGCCACCTATAGCAGAGCCTGCAAGGAGTCCATCAGTCCCCAACACAGAAGGAAATGGGGACTTCGATCCGGAATTGGGGGTAATCAAAGTCCGACCAACGCCACCCAAAAAGCAACCGCGTCCCAAGTCCCTGTATCTCCTAGGTCGCTTTGACTATTTCCAAAGCAACAATGTTCTGGCCTCTAATCCCCTCACCACTGATGGCTCATTACGCAGTGGACTCTCCTTGTATTACGCGCCAGCTTTAGGTCCTAAGACCTACATCTTAGCGATCGCAGAGTCCAGCCTCCTCCGTTACGGAACCGTATCGCGATTGAACTATGATGAGTTACGCATTAAGGTCGGACTCTATCAACAACTGACGCCTCGGGTTTCGGGGGAGTTGGGCTGGAGCTACCAGCAACTCACCTCCGCCAAGGAAAATCTGCTGAATGCCTACCAGGGATCGCGCTTTTTTAATGAACACTCTCTCCGCTTAGACCTGACCCGTCAAGATAATTTGAGCGATGCCATCAAGCTGACCACAGGCTACCAGTTTCGGTGGAATCTGACCGGGGACGTAGAGCGTTACAACCGCCTGGTCAACAGCGGATTTATTTCCTTAAGTTATAAAATGTCGCCTCGGATGCAAGCAGGGATTGATTACCAAGCCTCCTGGACGCATTTTCTACAGCAGTCTCGGGATGATGTCTCCAACTATGTGGGGACGCGATTGAGCTATGGTCTGAGCGATCGGGTCTCCCTCAATGCGTTCGCAGGGCGAAGTTTTGGGAACTCCAGTGATTCCCGTCTGAATCTGAACAGTTGGGTTTTTGGTCTTGGGTTTGGGTTCAATGTGCCGCTATTTTAAAGATCAGGCTTAGAGATCAGGCTTAAAAATCAGGTTCAGAATCCGTTACAAGTAAGAACACCAATCACTCCAGCTTCCAACGTAAAGTTTGGCCTCAATTCCGACGAGAGACAGGGAGAGCAGATTGACACAGGCTGTTACCCCAGAGCCGCAGTAGACGATGATTTCAGGCGTATCTTTGATAGCCGTCCACCGATCGGCCTGTCGCTCCACCGTAATAAAGCCCCGTTCGTCCGTCACCTGCTGCCAGGGATAACTCAGGGCACCGGGAATATGACCCGCTACGGGATCAATTGGCTCCCGATCGCCGCGATATCGGACGGTTTCTCGGGAATCCACCAAGACGGTATCAGGCCGATCGATCCCCGCTTTCACCTGATGGATATCGACGGTCCAGTGAGCTTGGATCTGGGGGGTGAAGTGACCCGATCGGCGCTTGGGTTGCTCTTTATTAGTGGGATAGTGCATGGCTGTCCAAGCTTGCCAGCCCCCATTTAGGAGGAGGGTGCGATCGTGCCCCAGATAGCGCAGCAGCCACCAGGCGCGGGAGGCATAGGACAGGCGCGCCGAATCGTAGCAGACCACCCAGGTATCGTCATTGATACCCATTTGACGAAGTTTTGCGCTGAAGACCTCTAGATCGGGAAGGGGATGACGACCGCCATGGGCTTGGACGGGACTGGCGAGATCTTGGTTCAGGTGAAGGTAGTAAGCGCCGGGAATGTGACTGGTTTCGTACTGGTGGATTCCAGCGTCCGGCTCCATGAGAGAAAATCGACAATCCAAAATCACAATCTTGGGATCATCAAGGTGTAATCGAAGCCAGTCCGCTGAAACGATCGGATTAACGGGTGGATTAACTGGTGATTGAAGCTGCGATCGGTCTAGGTTATCCATAGCTGACCTCCCATCTCTTCCGAGAATCCGTTACAATATCATTCCAGTAAGGGCCATCGCCCATCGCCGGACTTCATGAAATCTATCATTTCATGATCAGTAGGGAATCGCTCCCTTTTTTTTGTGCAAAATTGTTGTTCCGGACTCTATGACTCATCCGATCGTCCCCTATATTCTCGAACTCGCCGCCCCCATTGCCCATAATCTGGGGCTAGAGGTCGTGTCAGCGGTCTTTCGGACCAATCACAGCCCTCCCGTATTGCGTCTGGATATTCGCAATCTGACGGAGGATACAGGACTAGAGGACTGTGCGAGGATGAGTCGTGCGCTGGACGCTTTTTTGGATGATGAGGAAAATCCTAAACCGTCGATGATGCCAGAGAACTATGTTTTAGAAGTCTCCAGTCCTGGAGTCCAGAGGGCTTTGAGTAGCGATCGAGAGTTTATCTCGTTCCGAGGATTTCCAGTCTTAGTCACGGCTTCGGAGCTATGGGATGGGCAGCGCGAATGGTTGGGCAATCTAGTGAGCCGAGATGAGGAATTCGTTCATCTCAGCCAAAAGGGACGCATTTTAAAACTGCCCCGCGAGATTGTTCAAAAGGTCCAACTGGACGATCGTAAATCACGCTCCTAGACGCTTGGCGCTTGGAATTGATCACTTGCGATCGAATCTGGGGATCACCCATCACTTTTCTGACAATTCAATACACTTAACTCAATAAAACGGAGACATCCTAATGTCTAGCATTGCACTTCCCGGTCTCAAGGAAATGATCGACAGCATCAGTCGAGACCGAAATCTTCCCAAAAGTGCGGTTCAAGAAGCCCTCAGAGAAGCCCTGATGAAAGGGTATGAACGGTTTCGCCGCACCCAGCATATGGAAACAGCGTCCTTTGACGAAGAATATTTCAACCACTTTGAAGTGGAACTCGACATCGAAGAAGAAGGCTTTCGGGTCTTAGCGACGAAGACGATCGTGGAAGAAGTCACCAGCGTTGACCACGAAATTGATCTCAAAGAAGTCCAAGAGGTCGCGGTCGAAGCTCAAGCGGGCGATGCGGTCGTGGTGGATGTCACCCCAGAACAGAGCGAATTTGGTCGGATGGCGGCGATTCAGACCAAGCAAGTGCTGGCTCAAAAGCTCCGAGATCAACAGCGCAAACTGGTTCAAGAAGAGTTCCAAGAGCTAGAGGGAGCCATCCTTCAGGCCCGAATTCTGCGCTTTGAACGCCAATCGGTAATCATGGCCGTCACCAGCGGGTTTGGGCAGCCGGAAGTGGAAGCTGAACTGCTGAAGCGGGATCAACTCCCCAATGACAACTATCGCGCCAATGCCACATTGAAGGTCTACCTGAAAAAGGTCAGCGAAGGCGCACATAGAGGTCCACAGCTTCTCGTCTCCCGCGCTGATGCGGGATTGGTGGTGTATCTGTTCGAGAACGAGGTGCCGGAAATTCAGGATGACGTGGTGCGGATTGTCGCCGTCGCCCGTGAAGCCAATCCGCCATCCCGGTTTGTGGGACCACGCACCAAAATTGCGGTGGATACCTTGGAGCGGGATGTGGATCCCGTGGGTGCTTGTATTGGCGCGAGGGGATCGCGGATTCAGTCCGTGGTCAATGAGCTGAAGGGCGAAAAAATCGACGTGATTCGTTGGTCGCCCGATCCCTCGACCTATATTTCCAATGCGCTGAGTCCGGCTAGGGTGACGGAAGTGCGGTTGATGGATCCCGAAGGTCGCCAAGCCCATGTTTTGGTGCCGGATGATCAACTCAGCCTAGCGATCGGCAAAGAAGGCCAAAATGTCCGACTCGCCGCTCGTCTCACGGGTTGGAAAATCGACATTAAGGACATCAATAAGTATGACTATGCCGCCGAAGATGAGGCGATCGGCTACATCCTCGAAGCCCGAGCTGAGCAGGCAGCCCGAATTGCAGCCCAACAGCAGCAAGAGGACGAGTACGACGATGAGTACGATGACGACGAACCCCTAGAATCTGAGGCATCTGCCGCTGACTCAGGAGACTCGGAGGACGCTGGAGAATCCGATGATCCCGCGACGATCGAGACTGCAGAGGATGCGGGCGACGCGGATGAGTCCGATGAAGATGATGACGACGACCTAGAAGATGAGCCAAAAGCGTAGGGGATCTGCGTCAAACTAAAATCCCTGACGAAGCGCCCCCACCCCCCCTTTCTTAGATGCCCGTAAGGGCTATATTCTGGGGGTTTCGAACATTCATGTTCCCCCAGAATTGGGGGCTAGGGGGCCTTTCGCCAGAGGTTGAAAAATTGGGATGATATTTAATGGGGAGTTCCCTATGCGCTCTCAACGCTGTTGTATTAGTTGTCGGTTGATGGCAGACAAGTCTGTGTTTTGGCGCGTGGTTCGCACGGTTCCCGATCGGCAGATTCAACTCAACTCCGGCATGGGCCGATCGGCCTACCTCTGCAAAACGGAAGCCTGTCTACTCGCGGCTGAAAAAAAGGATCGACTTAGCCGTGCCCTCAAGACCCCCGTTTCCAAAGATTTTTATCAAATCCTGAAACAGCAACTGCTCGACGGGCAAGCCGATCGCTAACCCCAATCAGAGGGCTTTGGCTGTTCGCTCTGAGACATTCTGTTGTATACTTTCCAGTACGATGTTGAGGGTCTGTGGATACCCTAACCCCTCAGCCCGCGACCTCAATCTTTTGCTTGATGACCTGAAGTGCTTCCCCTATGAAGCCCCCAGCGCAGGACCTACCTGTCGTTCTCATCTGAGATTTATCTTTCAAGAGGCAAATCTCATGATGGCGCGTCGTCCTGCCTGTCGTTTTAGTCAAAACAACAGAAGGCGAAAAACCTATGTAACACCACCATCTCACTTTTCCAAGAGGACTTAATCGGAATGAACAATGGGAAACTTAGAATTTATGAATTATCCAAGGAATTAGATTTAGACAATCGAGATCTTTTGACCATCTGTGAGCAACTCAAGATCGCCGTCAAAAGCCACAGCAGCAGCATCACTGAAGAAGAAGCCACTGCCATTCGGACTGCTGCCAAGACCTACTCGGTCCCCAAGACGACTACCGCCCGTAAGACTGCTCCCACCCCTGATGACGCGAGGAATGACGCAACTTTGAGTAACCAGAAGAAACAGCAAATCTTAGAGATCCGCCGCCCTGTTCAGCGAGCGGAAGACCAACTGGAGCGTCCGGAACTATCCGGGCCACCGACGATCGCTACTACGTCGGCTCCAGCGGCTGCACCGAATTCTGCGTCTGGTCCCAAGTCGAGTGAAGTCCGATCGAGTGAAGTCATCAAGCCTAACGGCGAAGGTGCCAAGCCCAGCCAACCCAGCAAGCCTGCCGTCAAACCCACTGAGGGTGAGCCATCATCTGAGCCGATCGCAGCCAGCTCTCCCAATGAGGTCGTCAAGCCCCCAGCCAAACCCAGCGGTGACAAGCCCAGCGGTGACAAGCCCAGTGGCGAAAAGCCCGCTGCGGCGAAAGCCTCTCGTCCTCCTGTGGAGCCACCTGCTCCCGTCAAACCACCTGCTAGACCTGACGCAGGACGCAATACCGACGCAGGACGCAACGACAGTCGCCCTCCTCAGGAAGGAAGGCCGGGTCGTGAAGGCGGCGGTGGTAAGCCTGCCCGTCCCGCTCCCGCCCTCAAGCCTGTTTTAAAAACCGAGCGTCCTACTCCTGCTGCAGGGGGTGCTTCGAGTGGTTCCGGTGCCCCTCGTAAGCCTGCTGCCCCCGGCGCTCCCAGTCGCAAACCTCCCGGTGAACGTCGTCTCGATGGCCGTCCCAGCGAAGGCAGCCAAGGGAATCGCCCTCAAATTGTCGAATTGAAACGACCTAGAGCGATCGATGACGGGGATATCGCGATCGGTGCGATGGATGACGACATGATTTCGGCAGCGGATATGTCTCCGCCCGTCGGACTCAAGAGCCGTCCGAGCCGCCCCGTTGCGCCATCGCCTAATTCTGTCGAACTTCTCGCCAAGCCCACGCCACCGAAAGCGCGTAAGAAGGTTTGGGAAGATGAGGAGACCAGTGAGTTTCCTGAGAAGGCCAAGGCGGCGGCTGCCAAGGGCAAACGTCGGACCGTTCGAGTCGAAGAAGATGACGAGGACGATCTGGACCTCAACGACGACGATGATTCGATCGTCTCGGCGGAGCAGGTGACAATTTCCCTGGCCCGTCCTGCGAAGCCCAAGAGCACTGCGCCTGCGTCTGCCCCTCAGCCCACCAGCAAGGTGGTGCCATCCAGCGGTCGAAGCCGCAGCAACCGTTTCACCCGGAACCGCGATCGGCGCGAACAAAACGCCATCAAGCCGGAGAAGCCCGAAATCATCACCTTGTTGGGCAGCGTTACGGTCCAAGAGCTGTCGCAATTGATGGTAGTTTCCGACACCGAAATCATTCGGAACCTCTTCATGAAGGGGATCGCCGCCACTGTCACCCAGACCCTAGATGTCGTCACAGCGACCCAAGTTGCGGAAGACATGGGCATCTTGGTCGATAAAGCGGAGAAACAGTCCGAAGCGATCAAAGTCACCGAAATGGTGGAAACCAGCGACGCAGGCAGCCTCATCCGCCGTCCGCCCGTCATCACCATCATGGGTCACGTTGACCATGGTAAAACCTCTCTCCTCGACGCCATTCGGAAAACAAAAGTGGCTGCCGGAGAAGCGGGTGGGATCACCCAGCACATCGGGGCATATCACGTCGATGTCATGCACAACGAAGCCATGCAGCAAGTCGTCTTCCTGGATACTCCTGGACACGAAGCCTTCACGGCCATGCGTGCTCGTGGGGCGCGGGTGACAGACATTGCCATCTTGGTCGTCGCCGCCGATGATGGTGTTCAACCGCAGACCATTGAAGCGATTAGTCACGCGAAAGCGGCCGGAGTGCCCCTCGTTGTCGCCATTAACAAGGTAGATAAAGAAGCGGCTCAGCCCGATCGCGTCAAGCAAGAGCTAACGCAGTACGATCTGCTGTCTGAAGATTGGGGTGGTAGCACCATCATGGTCCCCGTCAGCGCCACCACTGGCCAAAACCTCGACACCCTCTTGGAAATGCTCCTCTTGGTTGCAGAAGTCGAAGATCTCACCGCTAACCCAGCGCGTCCCGCCCGAGGAACGGTCATCGAAGCTCACTTGGATAAAGGAAAAGGATCCGTGGCCACGCTCCTGGTCCAGAACGGAACCCTGCGAGTCGGCGACATCATTGTTGCAGGTTCGTCCTTGGGTAAGGTTCGCGCCATGGTGGACGATCGCGGTCGCCGAGTCAAGGAAGCTTCGCCATCCTTTGCAGTGGAAGTCCTCGGTCTTGGGGAAGTTCCTTCTGCTGGAGACGAGTTCCAAATCTACAAAGATGAAAAAGAAGCCCGTGCCGTCGCCGACAGCCGCGCTGAAGAAAAACGTCAGTCTCGTCTGATGGCTGCCATGTCCTCACGTCGCGTCAGCTTGAACACCATCTCTGGTAAGGCTCAAGAAGGCGAACTCAAGGAATTGAACATCGTCATGAAAGCCGACGTTCAGGGTTCTGTGGAAGCCATCTTGGGATCGCTGAAGCAGTTGCCTCAAGGCGAAGTTCAAGTGCGGGTGCTGTTCGCTGCGCCGGGTGAAATTTCTGAAACGGACGTGGACTTGGCTTCGGCTTCGGATGCGGTCTTGATTGGATTTAATACCACGCTAGCGACAGGTGCGCGTCAAGCCGCCGATCGGGCAGGCGTAGATGTTCGCGAATACAACATCATCTATGCGTTGCTGGATGACATCCAAGGCGCAATGGAAGGCTTACTCGAACCCGAACTGGTTGAAGAACCGCTCGGTCAAGTCGAAGTGCGGGCCGTCTTCTCCGTTGGTAAGGGAGCGGTTGCTGGATGTTATGTCCAGTCCGGTAAGGCGATTCGCAACTGTAAGATCCGCGTCCACCGTGGCAACAACAAAGTGTTCGAGGGCAACCTGGATTCGCTCAAGCGCATGAAGGAAGATACGAAGGAAGTCAATTCTGGCTACGAGTGCGGGATTGGCATCGACAACTTCAATGCCTGGGTTGAAGGGGACATCATCGAGACCTATCGCATGATTACCAAACGTCGGACGTTGGCCAACAAATAGTTCGCCATTCTCAGTCCGTTGATTTATCTGGCCTCTAAATCCTCAAACATTGCAGGATTTAGAGGCCAGATTTTTTCATCTTTACGATCGCATATCCAGAGAATGGAAGCCCAACACAATCATCACCGCTTACAGTGACGTTTAATCTTTCTACATTGTCCGCCTAGGGGCGATCGGCTTGAAGCTGCTTGAGTTGAACAATCGTCAGTCCTGTGGCTTGGGCGATCGCTTCGATGGGAAAGCCTTGTTGGAGTAAATTCAGGGCGATCGACTGCCGCTCCTTCTCCATCCCTTTCTCCATCCCCTTTCTTTCCCAACTAGTCATGGTTTCCATAATTTGTGCCTTCTGATTTACGGATAGCTTATCAATTTCAGCTTGAAAGGTCTGCTCTTCCTTCACGTCTAATTGTAGGTAAGTATCTACAAATTTTGAAATAAGACGACTTCTTGCTGGATCCAGTTTTAATGTCACCATTAACCTGAGACATTCTGCCTTGACCTTAGGCCGATCATTCTTAGCAATTTTCATCTTAGACATCAAAGCTGCGGCCACTGGATTGGAACGGTTGAGGTAGTCTCGCCAATCGAGTCGATTCAATTGAATAGTTTTGAAATTAAATTCTAGAACTTTAAAGTCTGGGAACTCAACGGTGTAGTTACTTTTCGCGGGTTTCTGAGGTTTGTCGTAGGAGAAAAGCGCGATCGGATAAATCCGCTTTTGGTAAAACTGATGAAGCAAGGCAAAATAAAAGAACATTCTCGCGGGAAAAACTGATCGGCTAGTCGATTGCGGTTCAATATGAATTAAGAATGCAGCCGTTTCACCCAGTTGTTTGACCTCAACGAGTAAATCAATGATTTTTTCCTCGCCTTCTTTAAGATCGACAAAGTATTCCTGTTGAAGAAATTTTACGGAATCCGGATCTATAGTCTTTGCAACATCGGGTACAAACAAGTCTAAAAATTCAAGAAAAAATGTTGAAACTAATTCCTTAAACAACTTGTCGTGGTCAATCGATTCATCCTGTAGGGGTTGTGTTTTGTCAGAGTTAGACATACGCTTTGAGGGCAATGTTAGATTGCTGAATCAATCATACTATACCCCCCATTGTCGTCGCCAACTTGAAGTCGATCGTCTCTGCGATTCATTTTGTTCTATTTCATGTTGTGCAAGTATCTCCGCCTGCGTTCCTAATAAACTCGAATCTCGATATGGAATCCCCGCCTTCGTCATTAAATGATCCCATTCCATAGGTGATAACTCTGGCAATGTCGATCGCAATCCCGATTCAAATGCCGCAACCGTTCCCATGGACCATTGCTTTGATAATGGATTCGCCTCAAGGGGAATTGAACCAATGACCAAACCCACTTCGATTAACGCCGATCGCACCGCCGCCGATCGTGAATAGGTCGCAAGTTTCCCTGAACTTGCCAGACAGGTTTTGACCAATTGAAAAAACTCCACGGTCCAAAGCTGGGGACATTTTCGCGGTGAAAATGGATCAAAGAAAATCGCATCTGCTTGAAACCCAGAAGCAATCACTGATGAAATGGTTTTACGCGCATCCCCAATTAAAAGCGTTGCGTTCAAACCTCGCAGATCGCACTGCAAGTCCTGCGCCAAAGCAATCAAAACCTCGCGCACATCTGGCGTCCAACTTTCTAGAAGATTAGGACTTGTCGCAGCGATCGGCACCGTTGGATCAAGTTCTAAGGCATAGAGTTCAATATGACAGTCTGGATTGACTTGCCAAATGGTTTCCAA
Organism: Synechococcales cyanobacterium bin31.maxbin.ball.101; assembly: GCA_013298165.1. GTDB lineage: Bacteria > Cyanobacteriota > Cyanobacteriia > Leptolyngbyales > Leptolyngbyaceae > JAAFJU01. Next base: position 13,399 of record JAAFJU010000104.1, read on the forward strand.
CGCCGCCGCCGAGTTATAGCCCAAGCCGTAGCAAACATCCAAAATACGCACCGTTCCCTGATGCGCCAACGCCACCAAATCTGTCACCTGAGCAAACTTTTCAAACGCCTCAGATTTCGCACCCTTATCACTGTGAAACGCCTCTCCAAAGGTCTCAGAAAAGAACGTAAATGAACCATCTCCCGTTTGTTGCGGCACCCAAATCATACTAGTTACCGAGATGACGTTAAATCCGATCGGCCTGCTTCCACTAACGCCCGATCGCGAATTCGGCAGGAATCACAGACGCCACAGGGAATATCACCGCCTTGATAACAGGACCAAGTAAGTTCGATCGGCACTCCTAATTTCAACGCTCGACGCACAATATCGACTTTAGAGTCTAAAACCAATGGCGCAATCAGTTTGGGTGCATGGCCTTCGATGCCGACTTTAGAGGAAAGATTGGCCAGGGATTGAAAGGCTTCGAGATATTCGGGGCGACAGTCGGGATAGCCGGAATAGTCCACGGCATTAATGCCTAAATAAATCGCAGTCGCGCCGACGGCTTCTGCTAACGACAGCGCGATCGAAATAAACACCGTATTTCGCCCTGGTACATAGGTCGAAGGAATCACGCCGCTTTCTGTGCCTTGGGTCGGAACGGTTTGCGTCGAATCCGTCAGGGATGAACCGCCCCACTGGGACAGGCGAACGTCAAGGATTTGATGGGTTTGGATTTTCAATGCTTTGACGATCGCCCTAGCGGCATCCAGTTCGCGATCGTGCCGTTGACCATAGAACAACGACAGCGCAACGACCTCATAGCCATCCGCCTGCGCCTGCGCCGCCGCCGTCGCTGAATCCAATCCACCCGATAAAAGAACCACTGCTTTAGGCATAGAACTAGTCATGATACATTCCTAGGCTTACGACATTCTGGCGAACCGCCCCCAAACCCCCAATTCTGGGGGCTATGAATTTTCTGGCACCCCCAGAATTGGGGGCTGGGGGGCCGTTCGATCGAATTCTAAATCAAATCCATTCCTAACTGCTGACCCGATCGTTCTAAAGCCACCCGCTCCACTTCACCCCGTTGATACATCACCGTGGTATTTTTGCGTGAACTGCGCGATCGGACCCCCGCATCGGTCAAGATTTCGATCGCCCGATAGGTTTGACAGTTGAGAATTTTAGCGGCGTCCCGATCGGGGAGCCATTGCCGGGAAAACCGCTTTAGCAATTCCTCATCGTCCGTATCCATCATCTCCTTTAGCAATCGCTCCAGCAATAACCAACAAGCCATCGTATCCGACTCCGCTCGATGGGACGGGCCGACATCAAAGCCAAAATGTTTGACGAGATTTGGTAAACTTCTGGACGGCAAATCCGGTAGCATCAAACGCGAAAAGATCACCGTGCAAAGTCGCTCATGGCTGGGTTTTGTAAATTCAATGCCGCAGCTTTTGAGTTCCGATCGCATAAACGGATAATCAAAATCCAGATTATGACAAACCAAAATTCCTGTTTTTAAATGCTGGTAATAATCCGGCCAAACAAACTCCGCATCGGGCGCTTCGTCCACCATATCCTGGGTAATCCCTGTGACCTTCGTGATGTGGTAGGGCACCTCCGATCGGCTATTGATTAACGTGCTGTACTGCGACTGAACGCCATCCTGAAGATTGGCCTGCAACACCGAAATTTCAGTGACACGGGCGATCGGCGGTTTAAACCCCGTCGTCTCTAGATCCGCCACCACAAAATTGCGATCTTTTAAATCTCGATAAAATCCTAGTAGTTCAGTCGATAACATGCGATCGGATGGGATAAACGTCCAGTCTAACAAACAGAAAGCACCTCCCATGAGAGGTGCTTTCTGTTCAGCGATTCAAAACTAACAATCAGCAGCTAGTCAAAACTTGAACCTAGCTCTTCAAGACAGGGCGACCAGGATTGGCTTCACGGGGCCGACGACTGCCGCCACCACCACCGCCATAGCGACGATCGCCGCCGCCACCGCCGTTGCGAGGACGACGATTGTTACGGGGACGATCTTGATCCAACTCTTCAGGAGTGGGGTCGCTACCGCCGTTCATCCAGTTTGGACGAGTCTTGTCGTAGTAGAGCTGCAGGGCTGCGGCTGCGATCGTGTGGGTCTCAAAGCCTTCTTCAGCCAATTGAGAAACGATCGGCAAGAAAGAAGCCATGCGTTCGCCGATGAGCGCATCCTTAAGCTGAGCCTTGAGGTTCTCAAGGTGCTTCGCTTCGATTTCAGCGCGGGTAGGCACTTCACGGACTTCGAGCTTCTGACGCACATGGTGCTCGATGTCACGCAATTTGCGGCGGTCTAGAGGATGCACGATCGAAATCGCCGTTCCTTCATTACCCGCACGACCCGTCCGACCGACACGGTGAACGTAGCTGTCCAAGCTGTCGGGCAAGTCGTAGTTGATCACGTGAGTCAAGTTATCGACGTGGATACCCCGTGCTGCGATGTCTGTCGCCACGATCCAACGCACTTGATGCTGCTTAAAGCGGACCAAGAGGCGTTCCCGTTGACTTTGGGTCAGGTCGCCGTGGTACTCATCGGCACTGTGGCCTGCGGCTTGCAGTTGCGCGGTGAGGTCAGCAGCCGCTTTCCGGGTGCGAACAAAGATAATCGCAGAAGCGGGATCTTCGAGTTCCAGAATGGGCTGAAGCGATCGGGCCTTGGTCCATCCTCTAGGAATAACGTAAGCCACTTGATTGATCTTGCTAGGCGAAGCATTCGCCAGTTCGATCTTCACGTCTACTGGATTCTTAAGGAACTTGGCCACCAATTTACGGATGGAGGGTTCCATGGTTGCCGAGAAGAACGCGGTTTGGCGTTCAACAGGGGCAGCGGTCAAGATGCGCTCGACATCTTGAATGAAGCCCATGTTGAGCATTTCGTCCGCTTCATCTAGGACAAACCAATTGATTTGGTTGATCCGCAGGTCGCCACGATTGAGCAAGTCAATCACACGACCTGGAGTCCCGACGACGATTTGGACGCCGCGATGGAGGCGGGAGATTTGCAATTCGATGGATTGACCGCCGTAGATTGGCAAGATTTTGACGCGCCGATCGCTGATGAAGTTACGCATTGCAGCGCTGACCTGAACGGCCAATTCGCGGGTCGGGGTCAGGATCAATGCCTGAATGTGATTGGCGTTGGGGTCAAGACGCTCAAGAATGGGCAGCGAGAACGCAGCGGTTTTACCCGTTCCGGTCTGGGCGATTCCCATGACATCGCGGCCCTGTAGCAATGGCGGAATCGCCTGCTCTTGAATCGGTGTGGGTGTGGTGAAACCTTGTTGCTCTAGGAACTGAGCACACTCTTCGGAAAGTCCCAAGTCGTGAAAAGAAAGCGTCATTCGTTATGTCCAAAACAAAAATAGGGCTTACAAATGGGTACGCTGCAAAA
>JAAFJU010000108.1 GCA_013298165.1 Synechococcales cyanobacterium bin31.maxbin.ball.101
CTAAATCTAACAACACCTCATTCGATCGAATTTACGGTTACAGGATTTGATACAGGAAAAAAGTCATTACTTTCAATTGACTAAAGTCATACGTTCACAGCTCGTCGCATAGCCCAAAGCCCGTTTTGTAATAGGGAAAACGCGGCTGGATGCGATCGCTAAAGCCAGTTCAACTAGGGCTTCGTCACCATATAGTCTTTGAATTTGTTCCCGCAGTTCATCCGTCTCGCCATTTTCCACCACCGCTTTTGTAAACTGATAGACGATCGAAAGCTCGATCGGTAGCTGCTCAGGTTTATCAACCAAAACTGCCTGAATCATCTCAGCCGAGACCTCATTTTGTTGGGCAAGCTTGACTTGAATTTGGAGGCAGCTTCCACAGTCTTCGTCCCGAGTCGCCACAATGCAAGCGACGTGGTAAGCCGTTGACGGTAAGCTCGATCGATGTCTCGCTAACGGCATCACGAGTGAGAACTTGAAAAATGATTTGGGTGAGATTTTCAGCATATGGCGAAGGTAATCCATTGATACGCCAAGCTGGTGTTCTTGAGCATCAATTTGGTTCAAAATAAAGGAACGCAACATTGTGATCTCCTAATGATTATTTCAAAGAGGGTTTGTTGGGATAGAAAACTTGCCGTAGTAAGCCGATCGCCGCAATACAGCCTCCGATTTCGACGACTTCTAACCATCTAGCCGTCAGTTGAAAGACTTGTCCCCAGGCTGTCGTAGGGATTTGAGACACATGATCGGCGCTGATCTGAACGAAATGATGGAAATGATTAAAGAGCAATGCTCCGATCATGGTGCATAGAAAAACAAAACTGCCAACCCACCGATCGCCGGATTGAAGAAGCAAAACTCCAACGATCGGCGCAATCACAATCACACCAGTCACAAAAATCATTTGGAACATTGAAATAGGAACTGGAATCATATGGTGTGCCATTCCGTGAGTCATGGCGATCATCAGATGAAGAATGGCGATCGTTCTCACGATTGGGATGAGGGTTAGCATGACAGTTCTCCCTGGGAAATCTGGTCCTGGAAAGCTTTCAGCTTGTCGGGATTCAGAACTGAAAAAATACCAGATAGCCGATCGTCGATGAATTCAAAACTGATCACACTATAGATTTGACCCTTGGCAAAATTAGCGACTCCGATCTGTCCATTAATCGAAGTGATTTTCCAAGTCAATGCCGGGATCAATGGATTGCGACGTAATGCGACCAAGAATTTAGCAACGCTGTGACTGCCCTGAATCGGTTTGAGTGCCGCACTGACCTGACCGCCGCCATCCGAAACCATCGTAATGTCCTCCGCCATCAACCCGACCAATCCTTCCACATCGCCCGCATTCCACAGCACCAATAATTGCTCAATCAGTTCCGTCTGTTGTGGTGCCGGATTCGGGCGGCGTAGGGTGAGGTGTTGACGCGATCGGTGGACCATTTGGCGGCAGTTGGGCACCGTTTTATCGACCATGGTTGCGATCGCCTCATAGTCATAGCTGAAGACCTCCCGCAATAAAAAGACCGCTCGTTCCGTTGGCGACAAGCATTCCAGTAACCGTAGAAATCCAAATGACAGAGATTCAGCTAATTCAGCATGATCGAGCGGCGTAGAATGCTCGGTTAACAGCGGTTCCGGCAACCATTCACCGACATACTGTTCTCGCCTCACGCGTGCAGATTGGAGATAGTTAATACAGAGCCGAGTGGTGAGCGTGGACAAATAGGCTTTGGGCGATCGCACCCCTTCTTCGACTCGCTGCCACCGAATCCAAGCCTCCTGAACCATATCCTCCGCATCACTCAGACTGCCGAGCATTCGATAGGCGATCGCGAGCAGGTGCGATCGGTGCTGATTGAAAATTTCTAGGGTATTCATAGGCATTGTCACTGGAAAATCCTAAAACTTGAGTCCTAATGAATAAGACCAAATAGGCTATCGAGTTGTGACAGGATCAGACAGAAATCACAACTTTCCCCTGAACCTGCCGCTCTTCAACGTGACGAATGGCGATCGGCACCTCGCTCAAGGGATAACGGCGATCGATCACAGGAACAATCTTGCCCGCTTCCAACCAATCTCTCAAAATCAACAGATCGTCTTGATTGGCCTTAAGAATCAAACACTTCACCGATCGTCGGCTCAAGCTCGAAATCAATGGACCCAAAAACAACATGGTCTGAAACAAGCGTCGGGTCGAACCTCCGACCAAGACATAGGTTCCCATCTTCGTCAAAATAGGCAAATAATCAAACACCGATCGAAACGCCGCCGCATCCACAATCAGATCATAGGTTTGCCCTGCTTTGGTGACATCCGTTTGGGTGTAGTCGATCACGTGATCGGCACCGATCAATTGCATCATTGCCACTTTTTTCCCACTACAAACCGCCGTCACCTCTGCCCCGATCGCCTTCGCAATCTGCACCGCAAAGGATCCCACGCCACCAGACGCACCATTAATTAAAACCCGCTGCCCCGCCTGAATCTGTCCACATTTGCAGAGCGCATGAAAGGCCGTCAACGCCGCTGCCGGAACCGCTGCCGCTTGCTCGAAGGTAATCGCCTCAGGTTTACGCACCAAAGACTCCTCCGGCACCGAAACATATTCCGCAAACGCCCCAAACCCAAATTCCGAAATATCCCCAAACACCGCATCCCCAACCTGCACCTGCGTCACATCTTTCCCGATCGCCTCCACAACCCCCGCAACATCCATCCCCAACGTCCGAAACTTAGGCTTACGCAACCCAAACGCAAGACGCGCAATCCAGGGCGATCCACGCATCAAATGCCAGTCCCCTGCGTTAATAGAAGTGGCTCGAACGCGCACCAAGACGCTCGCATCTGTGACCGCAGGCATCTCCACATCAGCCAGACTCAAGACATCCGGCGAACCATACTCTGTTTGAACGATCGCTTTCATGGGATACTCATCTTAAACTTACACCGTAAGTCTAGCTTACACTGTAAGTTTGTCAAGAGAACGGTTACAAATTGGAAAAGAATGAGATGGCAAAGACCCGCAAAACCCAGGCAAACTTACCCACAGAACCTTTAAACCGAGAGCGGGTGTTGCAATCGGCCTTGCAATTGGTAGACGAAGGCGGAATTGAGGCCCTGTCGATGCGAAAGCTCGCGCAGGAACTGGGGGTTCAGGCGATGTCGCTGTACAACCATGTGGCCAATAAAGATGACATTATTGATGGCATTGTCGATCGGGTCGTGAGTGAAATTGAGGCTCCCCGGTTTGATTTGGACTGGAAGACCGCCATGCGACGCCGATCGATTTCAGCCCATGAGATGTTATTGCGGCATCCTTGGGCAACGATGCCGTTAGTGTCCCGAATTAATGTCGGTCCGGCGATGTTGGGCTATATTAATGCGACGTTGGGTTGTCTGCATGAGGCGGGATTTTCGTTGGAGATGGCGGACCATATTTGGAATGTGCTCGATAGTCATATTTATGGATTTACGCTTCAGGAATTGAACTTTCCCGTTGAAGCAGAAAACTATTCTGAAGCCGCCAAAACCGGACTACCCATGATTCCGGCGGATCAATATCCCTACATGAACAAGCTCACCCATGCCGTCATTGAAAAACGGTACGACGGCATTCAGGATTTTGAGTTTGGATTAGAACTGATTCTGAATGGACTCGATCGGTTTCGGGAAAATCCAACCTCTGAAACGGTTTAAAACGCAAACCAATTTTGAGGCGATCAATCCAACGATCGGCACTATGCCTCACCTGCATGATAGGAACTGCGAACCAATGGACCCGATCGCACCTGTTTAAACCCAAGCTCTTTTGCCACATCACCCAGCGCGGCAAACTCATCAGGATGCCAATATTTCTGGACCGGGAGATGCTCCAGAGAGGGCCGCATGTATTGCCCGATCGTCACCCGATCGCAATCCACGCTTCTCAAATCCTTCAACGTCTGAATGACTTCGTCTTCAGTCTCGCCATGGCCCAGCATTATGCCGGATTTAGTGGCGATCGTGGCATCCATGCGTTTGACTTGGGCCAGCACTTGAAGAGAGCGATCGTATTTTGCCCCACGTCGCACCACGCCCTGAAGCCGTTCAACCGTTTCGATATTGTGGTTGTAGCAGACGGGTTTCGCATTGACCACCGCTTGAATCCGATCGGTCTGTAACGCATCCGGATCTAACCCATCAAACCGACCACCCCAAAAGTCCGGCGTCAGCACTTCAATCTGCGTTTCGGGATGGGCCGATCGGATTGCATTCATCGTCGCCGCAAACCAACTCGCCCCACCGTCAGGAATGTCATCCCGCGTCACCGAGGTTAAAACAACATATTTAAGACCCAAAAGCGATACTGATTCTGCTACTTTCTTCGGTTCATCTGGATCCAGCGGCATCGGTGCATGACCCTTATCCACTTGACAAAAGCCGCAGCTTCTCGTACAGGTGGGACCCATGAGGAGGAAGGTGGCCGTGCGCTGGCTGTAGCATTCGCCTCGGTTGGGGCAGCGGCCTTCTTCGCAGATCGTGTGGATATTGCGCTGCTTGATGATGCGCTGGACCTCGGAAATCTCGCTGGCTTTACCGATCGTCGGACCTCTCAACCAGTCGGGCATGGATAGTAGGGGTGAGGGGTTGGGACTGCGGGTCATGGTATTTTTTGTCGTGTGGGGTGTGAACTGAGAAGATTAGGGCACAATATCTTGGCATCCCTCTATAATACTCAAATTACATGGGTGATTAGGGTCGGGAGTCGTCAGAACTTCGACAATATTCAGCGTAACGATCGTATTGAATCTAATATACCGAGTGCAGTCATTCGTAAGGGGAATTGAATTGTGGCAAGTCATAAAGTCTTAGTAATCGACGACAGCGCGGTCATCCGGAATATGGTCCGGGACATGCTGCCGAAGGGAAACTTTGAAGTCCTCGAAGCGAAGGATGGTGTGCAGGGGATCAATTTGGTACGTCAAGAGCGTCCAACTTTGATCATGCTGGACTTCCTGCTGCCGCGCATGAGTGGCTGGGAAGTGTTTCAGCAGATTCAAGCCCAGGCTGATCTGCAATCCATTCCCTTGGTGTTAATGTCGGGTCGCAAAGAAGAAGTGACCGAAAAAATCAAAGAGCCGTTTGAGTATTTTGAGTTTGTTCAGAAGCCCTTTGACCAAAAGCAGTTGATCGAAGCGATCAAACTCTCCATGGCCAAAGCCAAGCGTCGTCCAGTCGTGGCGGTTTCGGCAGGTGCTGCTGCTGCAACCACAGGCGGTGCAGTCGCTGGCGGTGGGGATCTGAGCGCTCTCACGGCTCAAGTGACCAAGCTCCAAGCCGAAGTCGATGCACTCAAAAAGCAACAGGCACAGATTTTGGCGTTCATCAAGTCCAAGCTGAAATAGAGAAGCCCCCTAACCCCCAATTCTGGGGGGACATGAGGGATAAAAAAGCGATCGTCGGGGTTTGAATCCTGACGATCGCTTTTTTACGTTCTAAATTCTCAACTCTAAATTCTCTATTCTAGTTCGCGTCTTCCTTCTAGCGCCCTGGCCAACGTCACCTCATCTGCATATTCCAAATCCCCGCCCATGGGCAACCCAAAGGCGATCCGCGTCACTTTGGTAAAGGGCTTGATCAAGTGCGCGACATAGAGGGTGGTGGTTTCGCCTTCGACGCTGGGGGCGATCGCCATGATCACTTCCCGCGCCTCCTGTTGACTGACACGCCGCACGAGAGACGTGATATTAAGTTGCTCAGGACCAATGCCATCGATCGGCGAAATCAACCCGCCCAGCACATGATATTTGCCCTTATATTCCCGCGTCTTTTCCAGCGCAATCAGATCCCGCGAATCGCTGACCACACAGATCAAGCTGCCGTCCCGCTTCGGCGAACTACAGATTTCGCAGAGGGGATCGGCGGAGAGATGGCCGCAGACGGAACAGCTCCCCACTTGTTTTTTCGCCTCGATCAGAGCCTGTGCCAAGGCGGCAACTTCCGCTTCGGGGCGCTTCAGAATGTGCAGCGCGAGGCGCTGGGCGGTCTTGGGTCCGACGCCCGGTAGATGCTGGAACTGTTCAATCAGGCGGGCTAGCGGACGGGTATACATAGATTAAAACCGGGATTAAAAACCGGGCAAAGAATCAACCGGGCGGCCAGGAGAGCGATCGGCCTCCCAGCAGATGAATGTGTAGATGATACACGGTTTGCCCGCCGTCATCGCCTGTATTAATCACCGTGCGGTAGCCGTTGGTGAGTCCTTCTTTGGCGGCGATCTCCTTGGTTTTGATCAGGAGGTGGCCGAGGAGGGCGTGGTCTTGGGGGGTGGCGTCTGCGAGTTTTGGGATGTGTTTTTTGGGGATGATCAGGATGTGGGTGGGGGCTTGGGGGGTGATGTCCCGGAAGGCAAGGCAGAGATCGTCTTCGTAGACGATGTTGGCGGGGATTTCTTTGCGGAGGATTTTGCCGAAGAGGGTGGGGTTGGCTTCGGGGCTGATGTCAGGAAGGTTGGGCATATGGCGTGATGGGGTAACGGGCACTCCCTCATTTTACGGGAGTTATGGGGAATTGAAATTCGGGCACTTTAAATTTGTCAAAACCCTAGCAACCTCAGGATCCCAGCCATGCTATCTCGAATTTGGAGCGCTTCACTGATTGGGATTGATGCGGTGAAGGTTGGGGTGGAGGTGGATTTGTCCAATGGGATGCCTGCAACGATCGTCGTCGGACTCCCCGACACAGCCGTTCAAGAAAGTCGTGAAAGAGTCAAAACCGCAATTAAAAATTCGGATTACATGTTTCCGATGCGGCGAATCATTATCAATTTGACTCCAGCAGATTTGAGGAAAGAGGGTCCGATTTATGATTTGCCGATCGCCATTGGAATCTTGGCATCCTCGGAACAGATCCCAATGGATAGTTTGGATGAAACGTTATTTTTAGGTGAATTGTCCTTGGATGGAACGCTGCGGGCGGTGGCGGGGGTGTTGGCGATCGCTGCGGCAGCTAAGTCCTTGGGGATTAAAAATCTCGTCGTTCCAGCCGACAATGTGCGCGAGGCAGGCGTTGTCAAAGGATTGAACGTCTATGGATTCAAACAATTATCAGACGTGGTGTCCTTTTTAAATGCTCCCGAATCCGTGCTGCCTGCTCAAATTGATGGTGCGGCGGAACTCGCTCAAGGGCGACAGATTGGGTTTGATCTGCGGGATGTGAAGGGGCAGGCCCATGCGCGGCGGGCGTTGGAGATTTCGGCGGCGGGGGGACATAATTTGATTTTTGTGGGACCACCGGGGAGCGGGAAAACCATGCTGGCAAGGCGTTTACCGTCGATTATGCCGGAGATGAGTTTTGAAGAGGCGTTGGAGGTGACGCAGATTCATTCGGTGGCGGGGTTGTTGAAAAATAAGGGTTCGATCGTCGCCACCCGACCGTTTCGCAGTCCCCACCATTCCGCCTCAGGACCGTCATTAGTCGGCGGCGGCAGTTACCCTCGTCCCGGCGAGATTTCGTTGGCCCACCGAGGGATCTTGTTTTTGGACGAACTAACGGAATTCAAACGCGACGTTTTAGAGTTTTTACGTCAGCCCTTGGAAGATGGCCATGTCACCATTTCCCGAACCAGACAATCAGTTTCATTTCCCGCGCAATTCACATTGGTCGCCAGTACGAATCCCTGTCCCTGCGGATATTACGGCGATCCGATTCAGCCCTGCACCTGTTCCCCGATCGTCCGTGAAAAGTATTGGGCCAAACTGTCAGGACCCTTAATGGATCGCATTGATTTGCAAGTGCGCGTGAATCGATTGAAACCCGAGGAAATTGTCCAAGATGGCGTGGGCGAAGAATCAGGTTCCGTCTACGATCGAGTCCAATCAGCCCGACAACGATCGCAGCACCGATTCCAAGACACTCAACTACGCTGCAATGCCGAAATGCAAAGCAAACATCTCCGCGAGTGGTGCAAACTCGACGATGCCACCCGATCGCTTTTGGAAAATGCCATTAAAAAATTGGGCTTGTCCATGCGAGGCAGCGATCGGATCTTGAAAGTTTCACGCACGATCGCGGATTTGAATGGCGACGCGGAGGTTGGGATGACCCATGTGGCAGAAGCGATTCAATATCGGACGATCGATCGGATGCAGTAGGCGTTTCGTTGGGGTCTGGGTTCGACTCCGCTCACCCACCGAATATTCTGGGGCTGAGCGGAGTTACAGAGTTCGAGGGCTGAGCGGAGCCGTTCGCGAAGCGTTGCGTTAGCAAAGCCCGCCTACGCCAAATGCAACACGTTCAAACTAAAGGTAATCAACGTCAAGAACAAGATAAATCCGATCGTATCTAACAGCGTCGTCACCAATGGCCCACTAATCAAAGCAGGATCAAATTTGAGGCGCTTAAGTCCGATCGGCAACAACGTCCCCAACGTCACCGCAATCAACGTATTCGTCGCCATCACCGCCCCCGCAATAAAGGCAACCCAGCGCTCCTCTGGCTTTGTCCAAATCAACGACAAAATCACCATCGTCGTGCCCAAGGACAACGCTGTACCTAATCCTGCTAGAAGCTCCTGTTTCAGGACCTTTCGCGTATCTCCCGGCGTGATTTCACCGAGTCCGATCGATCGGATCGTCACCGTCAACGCTTGAATGCCCACCGTGCCTCCGGTATTTGAAAAAAGCGGCATAATGACGGCCAAGACTGGAATGCGTTGAATGGTGCCTTGGAAGGGCGAAATCGAACTGGATGCGCCGATGTAAAGGGCCATAATTCCTAGTAGCCAGGGCAAACGGTTTTTCAGCTTTTCTAGGGGCGCGCTGAGGGACGATTCATCCCCGCTTGTTACCCCTGCAATCCGTTGGATGTCCTCTGTGGCCTCTTCTTCCAGGATGTCCACCATATCGTCGATCGTGACAATCCCCACCAGCCGATCCTCCCGATCGACCACCGGAACCGCCAATAGATCGTAGCGCTTCATAATGGTGGCGACTTCCTCTTGGGGCATTTCGGTCGTTACCTTGATCACCCGATCGCTGGCAATGTCTCTCACATAGGCCGTGGGCAATGAGAAAAACAATTGACGCAGGGACACCACGCGCACGAGTTTCCGATTGTTGTCGGTGACGTAGGCGTAGTAAATGGTTTCCTTATCTTTATCATTGGCGCGGATCTTGGCGATCGCTTCTGCCACCGTCAAGCCTTCACGCAATTGCACGTACTCGGTCGTCATCACCCGACCCGCCATACCGTCGGAATAGCCCAAGATTAAATCTGTGGCTTGCCGTTCAACGGGGCTGAGTTGACGAATTAGACGCTTAACAACGCTGGCTGGCAATTCGTCAAAAAGCTCTGCCCGATCGTCCGGACGCATTCCTTCGACGATTTGCCGCACCTGACTGTCGTGGAGTGCGCCGATCAGTTCTTCTCGGATCTCCGGTTCTAGATATTCAAAGACAGCAGTGGCTTGATCTTTGTTGAGCAAGCGAAAGGTCAATGCCCGCTGATCCGTGGGCAAATCCGCAATGTAGTCCCCAACGTCGATCGGGGGCAATCGAATCAATTCGAGTTTTAGACGGTTTAGGTCATGAATTTCCGACAGCGTAAAACGTCCTTCCTGAGTCAGCATGGTTCACCTCAAATCACCTCCCGCGCGCCGGAAGCTTATTTAGTGAGGCTTCCAGGCGTTAGAGATCTGTACTACTGTGGGGCAATGGACTTTGGTCCATGTTGGTTCTATAAAGCGACATCGGCATAGTTTGTATACCGCTATGCCTATGCTAACCGCGAAGGGTTGAATACACAATGTGTTGAAAAGTACTTTTCAGAGAATCTCGAAATGGATTGGGGTGCGAGGGGTATTCAGCAAGTTGTATTCTTAGAATGCCAGCTTTATCTGGAATCATAACGATCGGCTGTGTAGATTTAGGGGATAAGGGTGATTGTTTTTCGTTGAGTTTGTGACTTGAGATTTTGCAGTTGTGAGGAGAAATCAGATGATTCGACGTATTTTGCAAGGATTCCTAGGAATAGGGACGATCGCGGTGATGTTAGTGGGCTGTAATTCCGGAACACCCAAATCCCAAACCTCTCCAGAGCCGATCGCCGCTTCCCCGTCCGTCACGCCATCGGCCACACCATCCGCCAAGCCTTCGACGGAGCCATTGAAAACGAAGTCTGGGTCGCCAAAATCGGAGTCTCCCGTTGCAGAGTCCCCAGGAGCAGAGCCAACGAAACCAGCCTCCGAGACGCCCAAGGTAGCAGCCAATTCGGCTTCTACGGTTCCGGTGGCGATCTATCGGATGGATACGGCCTGTAATGCGTTGGTGCCGAAGACTGAAAATTTACCCAAAGACCGATCGTTGGAAGCGGCAGTAGGGGAAGTGATTCGTCAAAGTAATAGTGCCGATTTTACGGTGAGCGATTATCGGGTGTCCCAGTCGGGATCGAAAGCGACGATCGTGCTTCGACTCCCTCCCACCGCAAAGCGACCCTTCTCAGCAATGTCGGCCTGTGAGCAGACGAGTTTGTTTGGGGCGTTGCGAGAAACCTTGGTGGGACGATCGGAATGGAAGATTCGGGATGTCCAGTTTTCGGATGGGAAAGAGGAAATCGTGTTCTAAGACGCCCAACCTCTACAGATGAACCTGTCCCAAAATCATACAGAGCCGATCGTAATCATCCTTCAACAAGAGATTCAACGATCGGCCTGCCCGCACTAACCAGTCACGATCGGCCTTCCGCAACCGATAGATCTCCCGCAGCGTCGCCGCCACTAAGGCTTCCACCGGAGCACCCGCCACCTGCAACAGCGTCCTCAAAAAGTCCATCGACTCGGTAAACTCCAGCACCTCATCAGTGGAACAAAAATGAACGCCCTGATGAATCTGGGGCGGGCGAGGCGGCAGATGTTGAAAAAAGCGATTGTACGACTTCTTATCTGGAAGCTCATACCCGACGATCGCACTCCGAAACTCCGTCTTCAACATCGCAAAAATCTGCGGCTGCTGTTCCCGTAGCTCTTCAAGGGACATGCCCAAGGCTCTCGCCCGATGGACAGAATCGATCGGCGCGGTCGTCGCATGGTAGACCACGGCATAAATGGTATTGTCCGACTCCTCGTCCTTCGATCGGACCCAAGACCCAAAGGGCGGCATCACGGGAAAGCCCAAATCTTCCGGGTCAATACATTGCGCCAAAAATTCTGTCGTCGAAGTTTCGACCACCTCGGCAAAGTGAGGCGACGATCGCACCGCAGTTTCAAATCCCGGCAATGGCAAACGCATTACTTACCTTTTTTTCCCACAGGCGCAAGTTCTACAGCCTCAAGCTCCGACAGGCGAAAGGTCACGAGCTTATCCCAGTTCCCGCCCTCAAACAGCACCGCCACCTTGCCATCCGTCACCCGTTGTACGAGACCTTGGAAGTCATAATAGGTGTCATTCACATTCGTCACACGAACAGTAGCGCCGGGGAAAATCATAGGATTAGAGCGGGTGATTGATAGGGTTTCGAGATCTATTGTATCAGTCCGGATTCCCGATGCCGATCGGAATTTCTAAGAAAACCATTGAAATTTGTCATACAGAATGGATCAAGAATCATTACGACCCAGCCATCCAGACCAAAATTCCGAGAAGTCGATCGATCGGTTTTAAGGCATAGTCTTCCAGATCGATCGTAATCTCTTGTCCTTCAAGCTTAAGAAACCGCCACAGCATTCCACTACTAACGCAGCCATAGATTGGCATGGGCGCTTGTCCTGCTTCTAGATTAAACCGTTGCGCGGCGATCATTTCTGCCATACACTGCCCCATTCCCACGTTCAAGTCAGCTTTTTTCGCCTCAACCAAAACAATAACGGGCGCTTCCACTTCAAACTGTTCCCGCGAACGACTCATCAGAAAATCACAAATTCCCGAGAGTCCTAATGCAACATCCACCGTAAACTCCTGCCCAGAAAAGAAGCTCACTTCCCGCTTCAGAATTTTACGAACCTCAACTAAAATTGGACTAATCAACAGTTCTGACTTTGCCTTTTCACTCTGCAATGCGACGGCTAAGGGCAATGTTTCTTCTAGGAATTCAGTCAGCATGGCTCCAGGGGCGATCGGTTCAATCTCTGGAAAAAACGATCCCCCTTCGATCGTGGTAATCCCAAAGGTCTGCTTCACTTTCCCAACAGTAAAATCACTGTAAACCATGGAATCCAGAATTAAGGTCACAGCAATCATTGTAGCGTTATCACACCCTGTTCAGAGCTACAGCCATTATGAGCCGTTACTGGCTTCTCTCGATCGCCGCCGATCCATCCGCTCAAACTGTTGTTGACCGATCGGCAAGCTTTCATAGGTGACAAGATAGTGTTGTTGCCAATCTGCAAGGTGCGATGTGAACCAAACCTGCTCTGGGATGAGATCGTGCCGATCGAATTTGCCGTCGTTATGACTTAAGTGAATGGCTCCGACATCGTAGTTTTTTAAGAGTCGATCGCAGGTTTGTCGCGTTGTGTCTTCATCCCCATCATGCCAGATCAAAAGATGTGAGACATCCAAAAGCAATGGAAAATCTAGGAGATCGGCTTCACTGGAACACCAATATTCAGGAGAGGGCATCACTTCTAGATAGACAGGAACGCCCAACGCCTGCTGCATTTGCTGGAGCGATCGTTCAAGACTCATCCAATCGACCAATCGTTTTAACGGTGGATGCAGGGAAATGGCGAGGACTGAATGGGTTTCGATAAAGACTTTGTAGAGATTCCAGGTTTTCGGACGAAGCGGATCGAGACGACAGCGCATCCCTCGATCGTACAAACAATGGTCATGCAGCACCAATGGCACATCCGGATAGTCAAAATCGATCGGACAAACACTCCCGATCGCCAACTCCAAAAACTCTAGTTCTAATGGCTGACGAAGCTGTTGGAAAATCTCAAGACAGGTGGGTAAAGGCCGAAGACCGATCGCCGTCAAACTTAATCCCAACATAGGTTTTACGCTTTTGAAGTAGGATGAACAAACGTGAATTTACCAATTTTCAAAGCCTCTCGAAGTTGATCAAGCCGATCGAAATCTTGATTGCTTAAAAGCTCCTGACAGACTTCTTCCTGAGCCTCAAAAAAATCACAGTCAGAATCAATATCACTACTCTGATCATCAAAGCTATCTAGGAAATTAAAGCTTAGATTCTGAGCCTGACACCAAGAAATAATATCAAAGCCCCAATCTCTATAAAATAGCGAGAAATCACGGCAATCATCACAAGACGCAATAACTTCAACTAAGTCGGATGGAAGCTGCAACTGATGACGATCTTGAAACTCTTGGATAGATGTAGCGCGTAAAATAACCTGATGCAAGTCATCAGCGATCGTCTGTGCCTGCTGAAAACTATCGGTTTTGACAATCAACGCCACGCCACCATCATACTGAAATCCATGCTTTCGATACTTCTCGATCGAATCTATCAACGTGAAATATTCATCGTCATAATCAATCACACTGAGATAAACCCCAAACAAGCCAGCTTGAGCATCAACATCTGCTTGATCCGCGATCGCATCAAAAAAATCACGTCCTGGAGAATCCAAAAATTCGTCCCATTCATCAAAAGGAGGTCGAATCTGGCCATAATCCTGGAATTCGGGCATTTTCTCCACCTTCCTCTGAAATGGTTGATATGTATCCACAATGGAGCGGTACGATCGATAGACATCCGATCGTCTCTTCACCACACTATCCCAATTGCTCAATCCACTGCTGCAAGTCTGCCAAGTTCTGAAAATCCAAAAGCGCTTCACCGAGCCGATCGACCTGCTCATAGCTCAAGCCTTCGATCGTAACTTGAACCCCTGTAGGTAAAGTCCCAAACCGTCGCTGGAGCATTCGTGACACGAGCGATCGTTTACCACGAGTCTCGGTTTCACGTTCCATGTCTAAAAATGCTTGTGGATAAGCCATGAAAACCTCCTGGATAAAAGAATCTCTGACGCCGCTGATATCTAGTCTAACTTGCCAAGCCCGCAATAACCTTAAAATTCGGTTACGGCGTGGGTGATTGGGTGGGAGATTAACAACCTCGTCGATCGCCTGAGTCTGGGTTGCCTCGCGGCCTAAAATGCGCAACCAGAGAGTTTCTTCGGTGGTGGGGAGTTCATCGATCGAAATGATGCGCGATCGGAGTGCCGGACCCAAGGTATACAACCCAGAGACACGGGTTTTGTGGGCATGGAAGGATTTTAAAAGGGGACGACTGACATGCGAGGCGATAATCCACAACATCGGTTGCTCCACTTGCGGATAGGGCAAATCGCCCCGTTGCCGACGTTCTTCTTCCTTGATCCACAGTCGTTTTAATAGACAAGTATCTACCTCATCGCGGCTGGGAGGATTGCTGTAGGCTTCGATCACGGCTGGGCTTTTGATGATTTTCCGCAGGAGTCCAAGATCGTCGATCGATTCTTGAATCGGCAAATTGGGCCGAAACCAAACGTCCACGTACTTGGTCTCACCGGGAATTTCATACTGCCGCTCCACGGTTCCGATCGGCGCTAGAAAATCTTCTAGATATTGTTTGAATAGGCTGTCAAAGGGAGATTGAGACATCGATCGCTTTGCTTTTTACAAAAAAGCAGATGGTGAAATAGAGTGGAGGCTGACCGATCAGCCGGGTGGGAATCTCAAGGTCTTATGGGACCATTAACCAAACATCCTGGATTTTATCGAGCTTTAAGTGGTGAACTTTGAGCATTGATTAGGTTGATTTTTAACGACTGAGCTTTAAGTTTTGAGCATTAAGGGCTGAACTTTGAGCGCATGTTAGAAACATCCTGAGTCAGGTAAGTAAGCACCTGGCACATTTGTTTTGCAGAACTGAAGATACCAGTTGTACAATCCATAAAGTTGAGAGATTTTCGATCGACCAGCCAGTTCTATTTTAATCCGGAATCTCGATCATAGTCCGGGCATTACTGACCGACAACACCCGATCGACACTGGATTTGAAATCTTCAATAAAGGTTTCTCGTCGCTCAATCTCTCGGGCAAGGTTGACCGGATCGAGTAGCTCTACGCCTTCCCGTGCCATGAAGCTATCAGAAAGAATTTGATATTGATTTTGGTATTGGTCAGGATTGATCGCTTCCGCCCGTCCCAAAACCTGAATTGCCAGCGTATCTAGACGTTCCTTAATCTGATGTTGAACGTCATTATAGTTTTTAGACGCTTTTTGATGGGTACTTTTCAAGGTTGCGAGTACAGTTTCGTAGGATTTGACGAAACTTTTCATTTCGATCGCCTCTGCGACAGTCATCTCTTCACTAGCGACGGTAACGATCGTAGCGGCATTGGATAAAACAATCGAGCGTTTGATCGATCGACGACGATTAATTAAATCATTGACTCGCTGCAAGGACGCACGCGCTTGAGTCGCGTATTCCTCTCTCGACTGATAGCCCGTGGGCACTTTACCAATGCCAATGACGGTAATTAAGGTGTTTTTATCCAGTGCAATCCGTGCTGATTCGATGCGCTTTTCTAGCAATGTGAGTTCTGCTAGGGCATCTGTGACCGTCATCGTTGTCATAGCAAGCTAAATCCCGATCCAAAAAGAGGTCTTTCGTTGTTCTATTCTGCCCAAAAGATTTTTGCTATTTACATCCAGGGAAAAATGATTGGAAAGCCCGATCGTCTCTTCACGAGCTACACCAATTGCTCAATCCACTGCTGCAAGTCTGCCAAGTTCTGAAAGTCCAAAAGCGCTTCACCGAGCCGATCGACCTGCTCATAACTCAAGCCTTCGATCGTCGATTGAACCCCTATAGGTAAGGTCCCAAACCGTCGCTGGAGCATTCGTGACACGAGCGATCGTGCTCCACGTTCCTGTCCGATCGCAATACCTTCATCGCGAGTCGCTTGTTCCATATCTAAAAATGCCTGTGGATAACCCATAAATATCTCCTGGATAAAAGAATCTCTAATACCGCTGATATCTAGTCTAAACCACCGTCGTCTCCACCGAAGAC
>JAAFJU010000263.1 GCA_013298165.1 Synechococcales cyanobacterium bin31.maxbin.ball.101
CCGTCTTGGAGGATTCGCTCGGGATGTCCTGCTCAACCACACCCGCTTGGCTCAGTCTAGGCGATAGGGTTTCCACTCCGGTGAGAGTCATGATTGCAATCACACCACTCAGAATCCATTTTGGGTTTAATCCTGCGATCGTCATACGCTATCTCGCTGCTTATCGTAATGGAGATTATTATTGACAAACGAGATGAAGTTATGCACTTTCTTGATACAAGTTTGTAAATCCCATTTCTTGATACAAGTTTGTAAATCCCACAGGCCACCCGATCGCCTGTAATCTAGATCATTGTTCTTTTTTACAGGTGCTATGGAAGTCATCCCTGCAATTGATTTACTGGGCGGAAACTGCGTTCGGCTGTACCAAGGCGATTATGGCCAATCGGAAATCTTTGGAACCGACCCGATCGCCGTCGCCCAGCAGTGGCAAGACCAAGGCGCAACCCGACTGCATCTAGTCGATCTCGACGGAGCCAAAAGCGGTGAGCCTGTGAATCTTCCCGTCATTGCCAAGATTGCCAAAGCATTGACGATTCCGGTGCAGGTCGGCGGCGGATTACGCGATCGCGATCGCGTCGCACAGCTTTTAGGGTTAGGCGTCAGAAGTGCCATTCTAGGCACCGTAGCCGTAGAAAAACCGGACTTAGTCGGCACCGTTTGCACAGAATTCCCTGGGCAGATCATTGTTGGAATTGACGCCCGCAACGGCAAAGTCGCCACCAAAGGCTGGCTCGAAACCTCCGAAGTCGAAGCGATCGAACTCGCAGGCCGCATGGCCAAACTCGGAGCCGCCGCCATCATCTACACCGACATTCACCGCGACGGCACCATGCAGGGTCCCAACCTAGAAGCCCTGCGGGAACTAGCAAACGCGATCGACATCCCCGTCATCGCCTCCGGCGGCGTAAGTTCGGTAACAGACTTATTGAACTTGTTAAGTTTGGAATCGATCGGAGTGACAGGAGCGATCGTCGGTCGGGCGATTTACACGGGCGATGTGGTGCTGCAGGAAGCGATTCGGGCCGTGGGGAACGGTCGCTGGCAAGATGTTCCCCCAGACTTGGGACAGAGTGCAGTTTGTTAGTCTCAATCCCTGGCGAACCGCCCCCAAACCCCCAATTCTGGGGGCTATGAGGTTTGATCTCAAGTTAAGCCCTAGGGAACGCTATGAACATTTCTAGCTCCCCCAGAATTGGGGGCCGGGGGGCGGTTCGCCAGGATCTCTAAACCTCCACCTGACCCGCAAACACCCGCTCCGCCGGACCCGTCATAAAAATCCGATC
Source organism: Synechococcales cyanobacterium bin31.maxbin.ball.101 (assembly GCA_013298165.1). Taxonomy (GTDB): domain Bacteria; phylum Cyanobacteriota; class Cyanobacteriia; order Leptolyngbyales; family Leptolyngbyaceae; genus JAAFJU01. The sequence goes on from JAAFJU010000263.1 coordinate 1,287, forward strand.
GTCCGCCGCCCACTCAATCTTCAACGGCCCACCCGGTAACTCCAGCGTAGCAACCCGATCGGACTTGCCATTCAGCACCGCCGCCACCAACGACGCACAAGCACCCGTACCACAGGCCAGCGTAATCCCCGCTCCCCGCTCCCAGACGCGCATTTTAAGGTGACTACGACTCACCACCTCAATAAACTCCACATTCGTCTTAGCCGGAAACACCCCATGGGTCTCAAACAACGGCCCAATCTTCTCCAAATCGATCGCCGCCACACTCGGCACAAAGGTAATGCAATGGGGATTCCCCATGCTCACACAAGTCACAGACCACTCCTCCCCCGCCACTTCCAAACTCTGAGCCACAACGGTATCCCCACCACCCGTCAACGTCGTCGGAATCAACGCCGGACTCAAGCGCGGCTTGCCCATATCCACCGTAATCTGACCATCAGACTCCAGCTTCGGCGTAATCAACCCCGCCAACGTATGAATCGTATAGACCGACTTCGCATCAGCCCCTTCCAAATCCCCTAAAAACCGAGCCATACAGCGAATCCCATTCCCACACATCTCCGGCTCCGATCCGTCAGAGTTATAGATCCGCATCGTGTAGTCCGTACCATCCTGACCGGGCAGCGCAAAAATCACGCCATCCGCCCCAATACCAAAATGCCGATCGCAGAGCCGTTCCGCTTGCTCAGGCGTCAAAATCGGATCCGGACTGTGGCGATTGTCCACCAAAATGAAGTCATTGCCCAGACCGTGATACTTTACGAAAGATAGGCCAAAGGAGAGTGATGCCATAAATAGTTACGCTTGATTGTGTAATTAATCCTGTAATTCGCTGTCGTTTTAGGAAACTGTATGGGAAATTGTAACGGTCCATGGGCCAAAATCATTTGCCCTGGGTAAACTTAAACCGAGCCAAGCACCTAATCTTTACCTAACCACCACCCATGAGTACCGAACTAGAAACCTCCCTACCCAGCATTCGCCAAGTCCAAACGCTCATCAAGGACGGGAATGAAGTCGAAATCAAGCTGACCACAGGTGATCTCCTGACTGGAAAAGTGCGGTGGCAGGATCCTCAATGCATCTGTATTCTGGACCACTACGACCAGCCCACCATCATCTGGCGATCGGCCATCGTCTTCTTGAAACCAAAAGCAATCTAAGATTGGCTCCCTAAGATTTAAACCCTAAGATTTAAACCCTAAGAGCTAGCCCACCCGGTCAAAACCCGATCGAACAGATGGATCAAATCCTCCGTCACCTGCTCCATCGACTGACTCGCATCAATCCGAATAAACGAATCGGGGTTTGTTGTTTTCTGTGCATCATGCAGAGCAGCGAACCCCGATCGCACGTTTTGGTGAAACGTCAGATCCGCCTGCTCAATCCGATCCCGCGTCCCCCGCGCCTGCGCCCGCGCCAACCCAATCTCCGGATCCAAATCCAACCACACCGTCAAATCCGGCTCCAAGCCCCCTGTCGCGATCGTATTTAACTCATCAATCAACCCCCGGTCCAAACCCCGACCATAGCCTTGGTAAGCCACCGTAGAGGCCGTATACCGATCGCACAGCACCAGCGCCCCCTCATTTAACCAAGGCCGTAGCCAAGCCTCCACATGCTGGGCACGATCGGCAGCGTAAAGCAGCAGTTCCGTGCGGTTTTGCATCTCCTCATCGCGATCGGGCGTGAGCAAGACTTGGCGAATCTTCTGGCAGAGTGGACTGCCGCCCGGTTCACGGGTGCTATGAAGTGCCGTAAAAGGAAAATCGGCCTTTTGGTTAAACCAAGCTTCTAAGCGGGCTAATTGCGTCGTTTTTCCGCAGCCTTCACCGCCTTCAAAGACCACCAATTTTCCGTTCACGCTGGATTCTCCTGAGATATCTGTAAAAAATTTCGAAGGTTTATCGTATCGTGGAAACGGTTACGCAAGAGATGTGTAAGACTAAGTCTGACCGATTGGGGGTTTTGTTGATATGGCTCGTTATCCCGCTCTATTTTCACTGGGAATCAAAATTGGAGAACTCCATGCGAGCCTTCAGAAAGTGCTTGAGAGCTGCAACCTCAACATGATCTACGATACGCCCGAGTATGTCATGGCTCGTGAGATACCAGGCAAGGTCCCGTTTCCCAAGCTAGTGACGGTGGAGGTCCTGATCGATCGGACCACAGCCACCCCGGATTCTGTTCAGCTCAAGCTCGTCGTCAAGAATGAAGAACTGCCGCTGCAATCCGGAAATCACTGTGCGCAGATGTTTGAGGTGATCAATGCAGCCATCAATGCAGGGAAAGACTGGACCGTTCTAGAGAGCTTTACAGGAGAACAGTAGTTCCCTGTCACAGTCTTAAAAAATAAACGCCTAGGATTTAAGGTCCCAGGCGTTTATTTTTTACGTTGATAGTTTGGAATCCGATGAATGGGGTCATCGGGTTTAACCGTTGGCCGTATCCCCAATATCATCGTCATCATCCATGAGATGGTCATCTCCATCTTCTGGATCCCCGATCATCCCAGGGCTAATGAGCGTGATGTCAAACTCATCTGGCGGCACAGTCTGGATCTGTTCGCGCTTCAGCAGGTAATAAATCGCCCGCACCTGCGGACCAAACACCACCTCATCCGAATTCTGCAAATCGTGGGATTGCAGCTTGCGACCATTGATCAGAATGCCATTGGCACTGGCTTGGCCTCGGAGGTTGCCATCGACGATGCGGTAGTAGTAAGAGCCATCTTCCTTAGGAAGCTGGACCAACGTAGCATGACGGCGCGAAACAAATTGCGAGACCAGTCGGACATCACATCTTGGGTCTCGACCGATCGAATAAACAGGCGCATCAAGATTAAATTCTCGACGACCTTTATCATCCTCAATAATGAGCATGTGGTTATTTTGCTGTTCTGAAGGCATGACGGCTGAGGGATCCAAGATGTAGGGAAGATATTCCAATTAGACTACAGTTTAGTGAAGCCTAGGGCGAGATTTTAAGAGAACGTTATCTTGTGACAGTTGCACGCCAGCGGAGAAGAATCGAATTTCCCACCACTGTGATCGAACTCACTGCCATTAAGATGCCCGCTTGACCGGGGGTGAGAACAATATTCCACCTCGGCAACAACAATCCGGCAGCAATTGGAATTGCCACTAAGTTATAGACGATCGCCCAGCCAAG
>JAAFJU010000255.1 GCA_013298165.1 Synechococcales cyanobacterium bin31.maxbin.ball.101
GCACAACGTTAATTGGATTGACGGGAGATGTGCGATTGGGTTTAGTCTTAATGGCAGGAATGCCCAGCGCCTTTGCGAGTTTGATCCTGGCGGAAGAGTACGATATGAATCGAGACTTAGCGGCGAGTAGCATTGCCCTCAGTACGATCGTCTTGTTATTTATGATTCCAGTGTGGCTTTGGGTGTTTTAGATATTCTGAGAATCGTGTTTCCCATGGGAGAACCTGAAAATGAGCTTAGGTCGTGTGTTGGTGATTGAAGACGAAGAGCTGATTCGAGAAACCGTCGCGCTGACGTTGACGGAAGAAGGTTACGAAGTGATGACGATCGCCGATGGCAAAATGGCCCTAGAAATCCTCCAACTCCAAGGCACCAGCCCCAGTGATTCAAAACCTGAATTTCAGCCGGACCTGGTGATCTTGGATTTAATGCTACCCAATATCAATGGCCTCGATCTCTGCCGTTTACTCAGACGACAGGGCAGTAGTGTCCCCATTCTCATGCTCAGCGCCAAGGGAACCGAAACCGATCGGGTAGTGGGTCTCGAAGTCGGAGCCGATGACTATCTCACCAAACCCTTTGGAATGCGAGAACTCGTCGCCCGCTGTCGCGCCCTACTGCGCCGTCAACAGCAATTTCATCCCCCCAGCGCCGCCCCCAGCAGCCCCCCAAGTCCCACCAAAGCGCCCCCCAGCCTGTCCTACTTTGACATTGGCATGTACCCCGAAGAATGTCGGGTGATTGTCCGCGATGCCGAAGTCAACCTGTCACCCAAGGAATTCAAACTCCTCGAACTGTTTTTACGCCATCCAAAGCGGGTCTGGTCTCGCGATCAGCTCCTAGAGCGCATTTGGGGCCACGACTTCATCGGCGACAGCAAAACCGTCGATGTCCACATTCGCTGGCTTAGAGAAAAACTTGAACTGGACCCCAGCCACCCGATTCACCTCGTTACAGTCAGGGGATTTGGCTATCGTCTAGGATAGCTTCTGGAGAAAGAGCGGAAATAGATCCCAGGACAGAAATTTGAAAGACTGTGATGCAGTTTGCTGTAGAGCCGATCGCTCCTAGAGTAACCTAACTAAGACTGTTCCTTTGCGATCTTTGTTTGGCTGCCCAGTATTTAACTAGAAATTATTACTAGAAATTCATTACTAGTAATAGTTATTGCTAGTAATACAGTAAAAGTAGGAGTTATAGGTAAAAGCTTTGGTGGAATTTTTATTAGGGCTAGGGGTGGGTTGTCTAGCACTGTTGATTTATCGAATGCGATTGCTCAACACTCTAGAGAAAGCAACCCGAGGACAAAACTTAATTCGACAACCCGAGCTGGGATCGCCACCCCAAGCGGAGGACAGTCAGGCGCTTTCTGTCACCTCTCAACTTTTGCGAACCCTGGAAATTTTGCGAGAAAACAACCAAGCGCTGGAAGCACAGCTCGCAGACTGGGAAACCATTATCAACAAGGCTCCGATCGGCTATCTCCAAGTGGATGAAGACAACCAGCTCATCTGGAGTAATGCCTCGGCCATGAATTTGTTGGACATTCAGGGCTATGACATGAATGAGCCGAGACTGCTCTTGGAAGTCGTGCGATCGTACGATCTCGATTCCCTGATTGAACAAGCCCGATCGCAGGAAAAAGCCTGCCAACGGGAATGGAATCACTATCCCGTCTCCGTCGAAGTCGCCAACGTCACCAGCCCCACGGCCCATCTCCTTCGGGGCTACGCCATGCCGCTGCAAGATGGCAAACAAGTGGGCGTCATTCTAGAAAGTCGAGATGAAGCCCAGAAGCTCTCCCAGCAGCGCGATCGCTGGACTTCCGACGTCGCCCACGAACTCAAAACCCCACTCACCTCCATCCGCCTCGTCGCCGAAACCCTTCAGTCCCGCCTCGAACCGCCTCTGCGCACCTGGGTCGATCGGCTCCTGAAGGAAACCCTACGGCTCAGCACCCTAGTCCAGGAAATCCTCGACCTCAGCCACCTCGAAACCGCTGGGGCAAGGCCACTCAAGCTCAACTACATCAACCTTCCCGACCTGATCCGATCGGCATGGCTGACCTTGGAACCGATCGCCGTTTCAAAGCATATTATTTTGAGTTACCAGGGACCTGATCAACTGCGCTTTCAAGGCGAAGAAGCGCGTCTCCACCGCGTCTTTGTCAATCTCCTCGACAACAGTATCAAATACACCTTGCCCGAGCGTCCGATTTTGCTGCAAGTGAGTTTGATCCAAGATCCCACGCTGATCACCCCAAACCAAACCACGGCTACGATCGTTCAAATCGATCTCATCGACGGGGGCACGGGGTTTCCCTTAGATGATTTGCCCTTTGTCTTTGAGCGCTTTTACCGCGCTGATCCCTCGCGCGCTAGAACCCTAGAACCCTTCACCGTCCCCCAAGTCACCCAATCCCCCGAATCGCTGTTTGCTAAAGCGACTCAAACCATTACCCAAGACATCACTCCGATTCCCTTTCAGCCCAGCAGTGGCAGTGGCCTAGGACTGGCGATCGTCCGTCAAATTGTGGAACTGCACAAGGGGACGATTACGGCACGCAACCATCCTGAGGGCGGCGCTTGGATGCAGATTCGGTTGCCTCAGCGGCAGTAAGAGAGAGATCAAGCAGCCCGATCGGGACAAGTTCGCGTTAAGATCAATCTAACTAAACTTTTAAGAAATCATCATGTCTCTAGCACTGACTACGGAGAACGTCGAAACCGTCCTGGACGAACTTCGACCTTATCTCATCTCTGACGGCGGCAACGTCGAACTCGTCGATATTGATGGCCCGATCGTAAAACTTCGCTTGAATGGGGCTTGCGGCTCTTGCCCTAGTTCGACCATGACCCTTCGCATGGGGATCGAACGCCGCCTGCGGGAAAAAATTCCTGAAATCAATGAAATTGAACAAGTGTTCTAAAATCACGAAAAGGGCCATGAAATTCATGGCCCTTCTTTTTGGATCGAGATTTAGAACCCCAATCCCAACTTTTCGCATAAGATCAATCATTGATTTTCTATCTTGCTTACCATGACGCTCACCGCAGAACTCAGCCACAGTGAACCGATCGATCTTATGCTTGCGACGGAATGTCAGTATGGTGAACTCGCCTGTGGCCCTAATTTTCTACTCGATTTCAAACTCTTCAGCCACACCAGCCGTCCAAAATCAGTCGCGGGTGTCTACAAACTTCTCAAATCAATCTACAGCGAAACCCCGCTTCCAGAACCGCATTTAACAGACTTACTCAACACGATCGATCGCGATGAAACCTCTGAATACTGGAGTGCTAAAGAAGCGGTTACAGAACTCCCCGCAGAAGGGTTTGGGGAATGGTTAATGGGGTGCTGCTTAGGCGAAGAATACTACGAGTCTGAGTCTGCTGAAGAAAATCCCTATTCCGCCCACCAAGCCAACCTCACCCAGACGATCGAAGCCATTCAGCCCCTACTCTACCCCTCCGACGAACCGCTTAAACTCTATACGCTCACAGATACAGATAATGAAAACACACCCTATGGGGTTTATGTTGCGATCGGCAAAACCCACACCCTTTTAGTCGTAAGCCATTGGATTTTGTAATGCAAAATTGTCGTTTCTAAACAATCCCCTATTTCGCGTCCTGAGGCACGATCGACTCCGACAATAGCAGCGCTAGCGCTTCCTTACTCAGATCTCCCTGAGCAACTTGAAGCACCATCTCGTATGTTTGTTCGGGTGACAATCGAAGTCGAAACCCATTAGCACGAATAAACATATCCATGACAGCAAATGCCGTTCGCTTGTTTCCATCAACAAACGGATGATTTTTGGCAATGTGATAGAGATATGCGGCAGCTTGCTCCGGCAACGTAGGATGCAATAGCTCTCCCCCAAAGGTCGCCTGTGGTTGAGCCAATGCAGATTTAAGCAATCCCATATCTCTCACGCCCGTCGAACCCCCAAAGACTTCAACTTGCCGATCGTGAATTCTTAAGACATCTTCTAGTAGTGGAAATCTAGGCATCTGCAAGACGTTGATAAACTTCGTGGTATTCCTGCTCAGACTGAAGATAGGCTTCCCAGAACGAAGGATTAGTTTTGTTTTCTTCAGTATCAGTCGGAGTCGGTTGAAGCTCTCGCAAATACTGAAGAATTCCCGGTAGCTCTAGGGGCGAGACGCGATCGAGTTCTGCAAGAATGAGTTCTTTGGTGCTCATGATTGAATCATTAGGATGAACTGATCTAATTTTAGCGCCTGATTTAACTTTAGTGGCAACGCGATGAAGATGGCGTTGGCATCTTCATCGGTGGCCCCGATGCCAAGCAGTGATGTGCCTTCAATTACACATCAACAAACAGATCGTCACCTTCCTGTGTTACAGCAAAACAAGCAACGTCCGTCGCTTCTTTCCCCATGGCCATCATTTTTTGGCCCATTTCAGGTAGCGTAATGCCCATCACAGAGCTGACCCATCTCACGTTCTTACCCGTTGATGCATCAAACTTAGCACCATGAAACGGGCAAGTCACAACCCCATCTTCAAGCTTGCCTGAAGACAGAGGTAGCCCAAGGTGGGGGCATTTGTTAGCGATCGCACAGGCCCGATCGCCGACTTTCGACACGAGGAGCGATTGACCATTCGCTTTCACTTTCAGCGCTTTGGTCGTGCTGATTTCAGAGGTTGTAGCAATTTTTGTTTTCGTCATGATGCTAAATCTTAAAATTTTGAAATGATCAGCAAATCATACAGGATTCACCGTGCCGATGCATGAAATTTA
>JAAFJU010000087.1 GCA_013298165.1 Synechococcales cyanobacterium bin31.maxbin.ball.101
CGCCTGAAACGACATCACAAACTCATAGATCTCATTCCAAAACGAAAAGCGCACATGCTTATAGGGAATGTGATTGGTTTGCATGGACAGCAAAATATGGGGCAATGCATAGAACAGGGTTTCAAAGCCCAGTCCCTTCACCGGGTTGATGCCCATGAGCAAATACAGCATCGGCGCGATCACATACATCAATCGCGGAAACCCAAAGAAAAAGTGAGAGGTCGCACTGAAATAGCAAATGCGCTGCGACAGTGTCAGATTGAGTTTGCGATTAAACAACGGGTTTTCCAGACGCAGGATCTGGGCCATCCCTCTTGCCCAGCGCACCTGCTGCCCGACGTAAGCCGAGAATTTCTCCGGCGCAAGTCCCGCCACCATAATCTTGTCATAGTAAATCGTCTCATAGCCCAAGGAATGCAATCGCAGCGAAGTATGGCAGTCCTCCGTCACCGTCTCCGTCGCAATTCCACCAATCTTCAACAAATAATCCCGCCGAATCACCGCCGCCGATCCACAAAAGAACGCCGCATTCCAATAGTCATTGCCCTTTTGCAGCACTTTATAAAATAGTTCATTCCCCACAGGAATCTGCCCACCCGTCAGCAGGTTTCGTTCAAAGGGATCGGGGTTGTAGAACCAGTGGGGCGTTTGCACGAGGGCGACTTTGGGGTTTCTAAAAAAGCCCACGACATTCTGCAAAAAGCTGCGCGACGGGATGTGATCGCAGTCTAAGACTAGAACTAAATCACCCGTTGTTTTGGGAAGGGCGGTGTTGATATTTCCAGCTTTGGCATGTTCATTGCTGTCGCGCACCAAGATCTCGACCCCGATCGCCTCACCCATGGCATAGAGTTCAATACGCCTGTCGCGATACTTCTCCGCCCGACCATCATCTAAGATATAAACCTGTTTTTTAGCTTTGGGATAGTCGATCGCCAGGGCACCCAGAGCGGTTTTGCGAACAATATCAATATCTTCGTTATAGGTGGGAATGTAGATATCAACATTGGGCCATTCCGCTTCAGGAATTAACGATAAATCAATAGCTTTACGATCGTTAATCTTCAGCGTTTGGAAATAGGATAGGAATAGGGTTGCAATCGCATAGAGTTCTGCAACATACAACAGGACGGTGAAGATACTATTTAAAGGGCCATCAAAGTTCAGCGTGTAGGTCGATCGATAATAAAAATATCGCAGCGTCGTCAAGCTACTAATGGTCATCAAAAACAAATGAATCGCTTCACTGGTTTTAGCGTCAGGCTGGTCATCTTCTAGTTTGACTAAAAAGACACCCACTCCAATAAACAATAACGCCACCACCCCCTGCTCCAAAGCGCTCAGCCGCAGCGTAATCAATGGCGTATACAGCGCAAACAAGCACAGCACCACCAATCCCAATTGCCAGCGGTTCAGCGGTCTCAACCAATCATCAAAATGCTGCGGCCAGGACTCCACCACCCAAAGCCGACACCGATCGCGCCACGTTCTCATCCCTTCTGGCATATATTAAGCGGATCTCATGTATGAGAGAATAATGAACCCTATAGCCACCTATAATATCGTTATGTTAGGCGATCTCACAACGATTATTTTAAGGTCCATGGAAACACTAAAACTATCTACGATCGACTTGAATGATCTAAAACGACATATTTCACTCGTTGAAAAACCCGGCATTCACTATGACTGGTTGAATATCGATGCGATTGAACTGTCCGATCGGGAAATGCAGTACGTCAACGATTTACAAACCGGATTACAAACGGTTCAAGTCCATTTGTTTAATGAGGCGACATTGTGGTCGCGGGCAATTTATCCCCTGTTGCAGCTTGCGGAACAAGACAATATTCAGATTTGGGCGGAGGTGGGACTTTCGGCAAAGTATGCGAAATTTGGACTAGAAGGCATTGCAGATGGCGTCATGGGTCCAAGTTTTGCAGGTCGGATTCAATGCCCTTACTTTGTGATGGTAGAGACAAAGCGAGGGATTGAAAATACCAATCCCATTTTCCAATTGTACGGTCAACTGTTAGCTGCTGCTTGGCTCAATCAGCAACTTCAAGAACAAGACATTCAGGAAATCTTTGGCTGCTTTACGATCGCAGACTCTTGGACCTTTGTCCGTGCTGAAGTCAGTGGGATCGAGAGCGATCGTCCCACACTAAGAGTAGAGTTTTCACCGGAGTATGCCGAGAAGTTTGACGCGCCCCGAATTTTGCGGATTTTGAAAAACATCGTTAACCGATCAATCGATCGCTTCAAATAATCCTAACTGCGTCAAATCTGGACTCGGCAACATATTCCAAGGGAGAGGTGGAACGGGTACGCCCGATCGTTCCAGCAGTTCCTGAAAGTATTTCGCATTTTGAGGTGAGTTGTCTTCCAAAGGACAATGCACAAAGAAATACACCGTTTTGCCCTGAGTTAACCAAATAGAAACCTGCTTCACCCATTCCATTAAATATTCCGTATTCTGATCGCAAATCGGATGGCTAATATATCGCACAAAAGCAGTTTCAGCCGTCACGATCGGTTGCACAGGAACATTAGGCTTCGTATTGACAGAATATTGCTGAGGATTGTCGTCTGCATTATAAATTGGTCGAGTGTCGAGCATGACGCGATCGATTTGATGCTTTGTGAGCAAGCGATTGAGCCGATCGACTTGGCGATAGTGGAACCATTGCAGGTGACGGACTTCTAAGAAAAGCGGCGTCTGGGTCGCCGATCGCCAACTCGCCAAAAACAATTCTAAATCCTTAAAACTCGCAGGACTATAGCTGGGCGGTAATTGCAAGAAAATCCCACCCAGCCGCTCGTCCAAGGCTTGCATCAATTCCAGAAACTGAAACGCCTGCGGTAAGTAAGGCATCAGTCGGCCATTGTGCGTCACGGACTTGGGCAATTTCGGGAAAAACTTAAATCCAGGCGGCGTCTCTTGTTTCCAACGATCGACCATTTCAGGACTCGGGATAGAATAAAACGTCGTATTCCCTTCCACCACTGAAAAGCGCTCAGAATAGCATTTCAAAAAGTCTTGAGCGCGAGTTTTCTCTGGGAACAAATCTCCCAGCCAGTTTTTGTACCCCCAAATGGCAAGACCGATCGCAAAATTCTCTGCAAAATTCTCAGACATGATTTCAGAAGAATAAGTTACATTAGGCAATAGAGTCAGCGATATCGTCACCCGCTACCAGGATTTAATCATGTCGTCACGTGAATCGAACAGTTCAACCCAACAAGAAGCCGCAGGACTATTTCAAGAACTCAAAACCCAGGGCAATCTGCTGGTTTCGACCGTGGTGTTGCTGTGGGCGATCGAGTTGGCCAATGCATTGTTAGATCAACGACTCAACGGCTTTGGGATTCGACCGCGCAACATTGTGGGATTACAGGGCATTTTGTTTGCGCCATTTCTCCATGGAAGTTGGTGGCATTTGATTAGCAATACCCTTCCGCTGGTGGTGTTGAGTTGGTTGATTATGGCCAAGGATCGCGGGGAATGGATTGCGGTGACGGTGTTGGCGGCGATCGCCAGTGGACTGGGGACGTGGCTTTTTGGCGGGGCGGATACGGTGCATATTGGTGCGAGTGGCGTGGTGTTTGGGTATTTTGGTTTTTTGGTGACGCGGGCTTATTTTGAGCGGAGTTTGGGATCGATCGCGGTGGCGATGTTGGTGTTGATGCTGTTCGGCGGGATGATTTGGGGAATTTTGCCTGTGCGAGTTGGGATCTCTTGGGAAGGGCATTTGTTTGGGATGTTGGGAGGGATTGCGGCGGCTTGGGCGATCGGATCCATCAATCGCAAAGTGCCTTAAATGAAGATTGAAATGAGGGGTGAGAGAAGAGCTTAGAAAATATCAATCATCCAGTAGAATGAATCACTCGCTACCCGTCAGTTGCCATGCGTTTACCTGAAGAGCCAGACCAGCCCTATCAACTCAATATTTTGCCGATGATCGATGTGGTCTTTGCGCTGTTGACATTTTTTATTATGTCAACTTTGACGTTGACGCAGTCCCAAGGTTTGCCCGTTAATTTACCCGGTGCCCAGACCCGTAAACCGATCGACACGGAAACACCAACAGTGACGATCGATCCCCAAGGAAATCTATCGCTTGATTCGAAATCGATCGATGTGGCCGCACTGCGCGACGGGATCAAGGCCAAGCTTGAAAAGACCGCCCAAAAAACGGTTTTGATCCGAGCGGATGAAGCGGTGTCCCATGGAAAAGTGGTGGCAGTGATGGATGCGATTCGTCAGGTGCCTGGGGCGAAGCTGGCGATCGAGGCCGATCGGGTTAAGAAGTAGACAAGGGAGGCCCTCTCCCAAGTTTGGGAGAGGGAGCCGGAACGGGTGGAGATTTATATATTTCTAGAAATATGACGAGTTTTGACGAACATTAGTCTTCCGAACTACGCTGGGCGTAGGGACTGAATGTTGTCATTTTTTATCACCATGCAAAAATATAATTTTTCTGACGCACAAAGACTTTTAATCAAGCCATCTGAACGTCTTCGATTTGCATTTTTATATGTGTTAGTGACGATCGGTAGCTATCAACTCATAGATTTTCTCGTCCGATATTTCTTTGGAGATAGCTTAGGTTTTAGACCTTCAGACCAGAACAGATTAACCTTGCACCATTCAGATCAAGTCAGAATTGCCGAGGGCCTGATATTAGGTGGCTTAACGGGCTTGTCTCAGTGGATCGTTCTCCGAAGATATATCCCCAATCCGCAGTGGATTTTTGTTGCGTTGGCTTATGGCGGTTGGGAATCTATTTTACAGATCCTTTACGACAACAAAATCAAGAGTCTTCTTGATGTCAAGATGCTCCCAAACGATACAAATCAACTCACATTTACAATCGTCAGTTTATCTTTAATTCACATCATCAGTCTATTCGTCTATTTCTATGGACAACATTATGTCATTGCACCCTTTATTCGGAAATTTCGGTGGTGGTTATGGATTCCACTGGCTGGAATAGCCTTTGGAACTGTCATGACTGGATTAGGTTATCTGGTGAGGTTTGTATTACCAATATCACCTGAATTTGCAGAACAGTTTCCGTTTGATTCTACATTTTTCATTCGTGTTGGGTTAGTAATCATTCCAACGATCGCATTCTGTTCTCTCTATCGAAAATCTGGCCCAAATAAGTCTGAAGACCCAACATTAGATCCAAACTTCAATCTAGCCGTTGCCCCAGACTTAGTTGACTTTTGGAAAATTCGATCGATTCAACAGACCATTGAACAAAAGCTTAACAAGATTTGGAAAACAAATCTAGACGGGGATCAGGATTTAGCCTATTTCATTGGTGTGGATCAATCCGGTGAAATCGTAGCTTGTATTCCTCAAACGCAGACCGCGATCGATCGCTTTCAAGAAACACCATTACCTGCATTAATTCAAGAATCTGCTCAAGAATCATCAAGCGTTCTCAATCAGCCGATCGCAAAATTCAACCTCACCTTTTCACCCCCCGGCATTGCAAAACTAGTGTCTTGTCGAGGGATTCCCCGCCGGGAACTGTTCGGGGCGATCGGACTCAGCATCCTCATCCTCAGTATGATTGTTCCTCGGTTGGGAATATAAACCCCCAAATCAATCATCCACTGCCAAAACCACCGACGCCTTCACCTTCAGCTATACTAAGAAAGTAAGGCACTTTCACTCCTATGAAGTATCCTCTCCATACCCAATCGAACCCAGTTGTCGGCGAAGCTGCAAGGCGACTCATTGAAGCAATTGAAACGGGGCAGTCCATAACCAACGAACGTGCCCTAGCTCTTGCCAAACGAATCGCTGAACGTCGTCGCCGCAAAGCTGAGAATAATGCCGAATCAAAGTAAGTTTGAGGGGATCGACTTTTCCCAACTACCCGTTGAACCTATTACTTCAGAACTCCTGAGCCTCGGTCAGGGGTTTCGTTGTGTTCGGGGTGAATTTGTAACGTATTGGAAACAAGGGCGAATTCAACGGGAATCAGATGCTAACGTCTGCAACTGCTGGATTCTGAGAGTGGATGACTCCCTCGTTGGCTACATCACCCTGTTGGCCGATAAGTTACAGGTTGAGAACCCCCTCCTTGTTTCAGAAGGCGTGAAATATCAAACATTTCCAGCTATTAAAATTGGGTTGCTTGCAGTGGATCGTCGCGCCAAAGGGGCTGGAAAGTCTCTCGTGGAATGGGCGATCGACTATGTGGCGGCTGAGATCGTTCCGATGGTGGGAGTCAGATTTGTGACTGTAGATGCATTGTACGATCGGGACATTGATCCCGCTTATGACGCATCAGGGTTCTATGCCAAGCTGGGCTTTGAATTCGCTGATCCAAATGAAAGCCTGCCACCAGAAACACCCTATCGAACGATGTATTACGATTTGAAACCTGTCATTGAACTATGAGTCTCCAAGATCTGGGTCGAAAATATCGTTGAATACAATCGCGCCCCAAATCAATCATCCACTGCCAAAACCGCCAACGCCTTCAACTTCAACTCCGGAAAAGCAGGCGAAACAACGATCGCATCTCCCTGAAACGTCTCAAACTGATAAACCCCATCCACCAGAACGCCCACCCGCACCCAAGACCGTGCCGCATCCACTTGCCAAAACTCTGCGATCCCCCGATCGGCATACTCGATCGGCTTCTGCTCATAATCCCGTTGATAGTTCTCCGTCCCTTCCCCCCCGGGCAAAACCATCTCAATCACAATCAATGGATTCGGCTCATCCAAAAATAAACAAGCCTGCGATCGCCCCTTAATCGCCAAGCGAGACTCGATCGAATGAATCAACAAATCCGGATCCCGCGCACTCGCATAGCGACTCCGCACCTCCACCTTCTGCTTCACCCCAAGCCGCTGCGGCTCAATCCCTAACCCCAAAAACACGGCAAACAAAAAGCTAAAAATCGCCGTATTCACCGTACTCTCAGTACCCATCGTCACCAAAACTCCATTCTCAAGCTCGTAGCGCGCATCCGTCCCATCGTCATAGACAAGATACTCCGCCAGCGTCATGCGGCACTGAGTCGCGATTGGATTTGCGATTGGATTTGCGTTCGTCGGTGTACTGCCGTAGGAAATCGTCATCGATCGGCTCCTTTCTGATCGTCAGCCCCCTCATTGTATCGGGATCCTCGGAAAAATTGATCCCCGCTTCCCCTCAACCCGGCATTCCCAAAGCCCGCAGAATTAGGGGTAAAAGCTTGCCGCAAGCCTCTACGATCGAAGCCGTTGCAGGTAAACTTTTTAAGGTCGCATCAAACATCTTCATCGCTTTTCGCGTGATGCCTTCCCGCTTAGTCGGCTCCTCAGCTTGTTTCGCCTCAGCAAGAGCCTGAACCTGTTCGAGCAGATCAGATTTATCGGGATCCGACAAACTATCATCGTCTTGAATCACCGCTTGAAGTTCAGACAACAGCGTTTTCAGATTTAACGGTTCTGAATCAAGGGGATCCGGCAACTGGTTAATCGCATTTGTCACACTTCCGCTAATGGTCCCCAAGTTGAGGACGCCATCGCCGCTGCTCAACCCAGTGATGTTTGCGTTGTCGCCCGCATTGATATTAATCGCTCTATTTTCCGTCATGATCAGTTCTCCCTGGATGACTTGGATCGTTTCAGCTTGAACGGTGGAATGATGGGTTCCGGTTTGAATAAATTGTTCGATCGTCCCCTTCAAGGTCCGGATTTCCGCGTTCTGTTCTGCTAGTTGCATTTGGATAGCGGCGGGGAGTTCGTTTTTGATCTGAGTATAGTTCGTGAAATACTCATGACTCAATTCAGATTTGCTGGCGCTGGATTGCGTGGAAAATCGAAGGTTGAGACCATCACCTCGGCGTTCCATGGCAATAAACTGAAGCCGATCGTCGGGATGATTATCAGACAAATTTTTCAAGGCAATGGAAATCGCGCGGGGATCAACATCTTGGCTATGGTACAGATCAAGCGTGTCAAAAAACGGCTGGATAAATTCCGCAAATTCACCATCAGCAAAGGTCTGTCGCAAATTATCAGGCTTACGCAGCGGATTTGGATTGTCCGGGGTCGGGACTCGCATGTAGACATAATCACACTGCACATTTTCAAGTTTCGTCGTGCTAGTGATCCCCCAGTCTTCAATATAAGCCCCCGTCAAAATCGCCCCCCGCAAGTCCGTTCCATCCAGTTGCGTTTGCTTGAGCATTGCCCGCGATAAATCGGCATTCCGCAAGTCGGCACCATTGAGATTAGCTCCGACCAGGCGGGTCTCTTGGAGCATCGCATTCTGCAAATAAACCCCCGTCAAATCCAATCCATCATAATTTTGTGCAGCCCCATCCAGTGTTACGACCAGTTGTCGAATGAGAGGATTCACAAGGTAGGTATTTTTGAGTCTAGAAAACTCCAATCCCTTAGCATGAAACCACTTCGTTCGAGTGAGATTTGCATCTTGGAAATTCACATAGCGAAGGCTAGAATTCGAGAAATCCACCTCCGTCAAATCAGCCTTCCGAAAGGAAACGCCGCCGATCGTCACAACAGAAACAACAATATCTAGCATCCAGCTAAAGGGATTCTTGTGGATGAACGATCGTACCCCAACATAACTTCCCAAAACAGAAATAAAAGCAGCGATCATTCCAGCCCAAACATTATCTGAAACGGCGGCAATACAGACCGAAATGAATAGGTTAATCCCCAGAGCTAACGGTCTAGACTGTCCCAAGGTAAGTAATCCGATCGTTGCAAAACCAGATAACATCAACCCAACCAAACCAAATGCAATAGCACCAATCCCAGAGAAAAGGAACAAGCCCATCAATGTCGTATCCCAGGCCATTGAAAAGCATAGAAACGAACTGAGAGTCAGTAAAAGAATAGAAAGTCCTATCCCAAAAAGCAATCCGCTAGAAACAGTTCCATAAATAGACATTAGTAGAATTACTACAACAAATGCTCCTGAAAAAAGTTGAGCTGACGTACTTTTTCCGAGGGTAAAGAGGAGAGAAGAAGACTTAAACGACAAGCTTGAGGAAAGACCTGACAGGCTAGAAAGAAAAATAATGATCAGACATACAACGACAATCCAGATCAGACTCAGGCTGATTTTAAGCTGTGCTAAATTTACGCCTTGAAGTGATACCGCACAAAAACTTCTCCTCTGAAATAAGACAGACAGAATACTGTTTTTACTTAGTTTCTCCCTCATATTTGTGAAGTTTTACAGTCCTCATTACATTTCTCATTCGTTCCTCCACTGATTTTACAAGCAATAAAACATCTCGCACCTTCAAGCAAGTCATCAGGCACATTGTTCTGCAACGATTGCAAGGATTCATCAACCAATCCAGTTAATGTCAAGCTGGGATTAGCGCTTAGAATTTGTTGAACAACGTCTTTGACGGCTTCAAGATCATGACTCGACTTGGCAGACCGATCGACTATCAGATCCAGGGCCATCGTAGACAACTTAGAATCCACATAGAGTCTTGTCAGATCCCCGTAGGTGTTTGACAGACGGTTTAGCTTGTCAAGGGGTGATGAATTTTGCATTACATTATTTATGAAAATAGAACTGAGCACATGAAATCCTAAATTGGATTGAAGCTCAGTATAGTAAAACAAAAAATAAAACGAGCTAGCTTTTACAAAAGTTAGCTCGTTTTATTCTCATCATTTCATCATTTTAAGGACTAAACCCGTTTGGTCTTAACCTTAGTAGCCAAACCGAGTTTTTCAAGCGATCGGATCACCATCCACACCATATCAATCTCCCACCAGTTCCACCCGAACCGCGCCGAAGACTGCACCGCATGGTGATTATTGTGCCAACCTTCACCGAAGGTCAGAAGTGCCACCCACCAATTATTCGTCGAAGTATCTGCCGTGTCATGGGAGCGATAGCCAAACATATGACAGACGCTATTCACAAAGAACGTACTGTGGAACCCCACAATCAAGCGAACAAAAACGCCCCACACCACAAACGGCATTCCACCCCAGGCATACAGCAGCACCCCAAGAGCAACCTGCAACAGCGTATGGTACTTGTGACAGAACACATAAAACCGATCGCTAGCAATATCCTTGGTCAAACGCAACCGCTCAGGTTCATTGGGCACTTCATGCATAAACCAGCTCAAGTGGCTCCACCAAAACCCACGATGGGAATCATGGGGATCCTTGGATTGATCCGTATATAAATGGTGCATCCGGTGATACCCAACCCAACCCAACACCGAACCTTGCCCCGCCAACGTCCCACACATCACGAAAAAATACTCTAAAGGCTTCGGCACCACAAAGCTACGATGGGCCGCCATGCGATGAAACCCGAGAGAAATGCCCAACCCGATCGTCATGGCATACAGCACCACAGCCACCCCGATCGCCTGCCAATTAAAAAACGGCGGATACAAGGCCAACAGCGGAGCCACATGTAACAAAATCGTACTCACAATCACAATACGCCGAGGACGTTCGGCCATAGCCTGCAAGTCATGGGAATCGAGGGAAGAACGATCGGCAGAAGAATCAGGTTCAGACGACTGGGGAACAGCTTGTGACGGAATGTCAGATTGAGTCAACAATGTCATGGGGTTTCTTGTATTTCAAGAGGAGGGACGATGGGAGGAGCAACCACTTTTACAGATGTGTCCCTAGTGTTTAGGAACACTGAGTGTAGGGCAACGATCAGCTTGGTCTTTACCTATAAGGAACAAAACTAATCTGAAGAGTTCCCGAAAAACTCATGTTCTGCCGTATTTCTGTCGCAAGGTCTCGCACACCTCTTTAAAAAGCGACACATATCATAACAATAGCATGATTCATAAAAGTAGCTCTGGTTAAGCCATTGACGAACAAAACTGGAAGAATCCCGAGAGTACTCTTAAGACGATGGTATGGTGAGTTCTGACTATTTTGTGGGTCTGCTGACACCATCAGCAGGGCAGATCGCGCCACTGGGCCGCAATCCTGTCTGGGGAAACGGGAGTGCAAGTCTCCGACTGTCCCGCAACTGTGAACTACAACCCCCGCAAATCGGGTTCTAGAAGTCAGAAAACCCACCCCCAAAAACTCTGCTGTACTTTTTTCATCTGCGAGGTATGGATGATGAGCAAACAAACAATGACGGCAAAACTAGCGACGATCGGCATCGGTTCCGCCCTAGTCATGTCCCCCGCCCTAGCCCATCACCCCTTAGGCGGGAAAATGGTCTCCAATCCCTTGGAAGGCTTACTCTCGGGAATGGCCCATCCGGTGATTGGCCTAGATCATTTGGCTTTTGTGATTGCCGTGGGCTGTGGCAGTGCGCTCTTAGCGAAAGCCGCAAACCGCCAAACGACAAACCAGCCATCGATCGCCCACCTGATTCCCATCGGGTTTCTAACAGCAGCGATCGCAGGCACGGCCATTCACTTACTCAAAGTGGATCTGCCCTTCAATGAACTCTGGGTCGCCCTGTCGGTGTTGCTGCTAGGCTTATCGATCGGTCTCGGTCAAAAGCTCCCAGTTGCAGCCTTGACAGGGTTTGTCACCTTGGCGGGCTTGTTCCATGGCTATGCCTATGGAGAATCGATCGTCGGGGCTGAAGCCACGCCGCTCGTCAGCTATTTGGTCGGGTTTACAGGGATTCAAGCCTTGATTGCCTACGGTGCGTTTTTTGCAACGTCCAAACTGCAAGAAAACAACGCAAGGGCGATCGGATGGGTGACGATCGGGATTGGTTTGAGTGCAGTATTGAAGGCGGTTGGAATTTAGTAGCGTGATTGAAACATAAGGTTGTAACAAACACCCGATCCCCCTAAATCCCCCTTAAAAAGGGGGACTTTGATGTTCATATCATCCCCCAATCAAAAAGCGCTCTGGATAACCAGAGCGCTTTTTTAGAACTTAAGCATCAATTCAGGTGAATGAATCAAGGCTTAGAACTGGAACGTTGTGCGGATAGTACCGACGTAAACCGTGGGGTTAGAACTGTTGTTTTCAGGATTGAAAATCACAGCCAAACCAGGAGTAACGGAAACCTTGTCGTTCAATTGGTAGCGGTACATCCCTTCAATGAAGAAGTTAGTGGAGTTCTCAGTACCTGCGGGCACAACACCTGCACTTGCACTCGTCACCTTAGGCTGTTGACCCACAGTCAAACCAGCCAAGTTGCCTTTTTTACCCAAGTCAGGAAGCGCAAGGCTGACAGCCCAGTTCCAGATATCGGCACTACCAGCACCCGTTGCTCTTGAAGCACTGGTGTAACCAACCCAACCACCCAATTGAATCATTGGATTCAATTTGAAGGATGCTTGGATACCGTAGTTGTCAGACACAGTCGCAACGTTACCAAAAGGACGGTTAGCACGAGCACTACCTGTTCCACCTGTGACGTTAGTTCCGCTCAATGCGCTGTCATAGCCACGGACATAGGTAGCACCCAATGCCAAAGCAGCAGAAGGCTTGTACTCAATCTGTCCCAACCATGCACTACCGCCGTTGAACAGACCGTTACCGGAAACTGGATCGTTGGCATTATCTGCCAAGTAGCCCAAGTTCACAGCCAAGGTCTTGCCGAAGTTGTAGTTAAAGGTCGCACCTGTACCACCCGCACCGTAGCGGTAGATTGGGTTAAAGCGAGAGAAGCGGTTAAGGGTTCCAGTGCCATCGCTGGCCAATTGACCGTTAAAGTTTTCCATGTTGGCGTAGAATTCACCACCCGTTGCGTCTACGGTCACGCGACCATCAGGACCGATCGGGAAGCGATAGTAAGCCTTGTCAACGATGACAGAGTTATCGTTAGCAACACCGCCACCTTCAAAGGACTGACGCGCCATGTTGGTGCCAGTTGCCGTTTGGAAATTGAAGGTGTTACGAGCTTGCAAACGAGTCAAGAGGGTATCTTTGCCCGTGAAGCTGGTGTTCAGAGACAAACGGACCCGATCGTTAAACACAGTGTTGTTGTCAATCGACGTGCCGCCCACACCGTTCGCAGTCGCTTTTCTGTCACCCAATGCACCAGAAATTGCGAAAATCACTTCGCCACGAAGCTTAGTCGTTGTGGAGAACTGTTGCTTCTCAAGGGTTGCAACTTTGGATTCCAGACCATCAACACGACCGCGAAGGGTTGCGAGTTCAGCAGCAAACTGCTCTTGCAATTTACGCAGAGCCGCCAAATCTTCTTTCTTGACCATGTCAGCCGTCGAAGCTGCGATCAAGTCGTTGACGCGATCCATACATGCGTTCAAACCTGCTGCGAACTCATAACGAGTCATCGCACGGTTGCCGCGATAAGTCTTGTCGGGATAACCCGCGATACAGCCATAGCGTTCAACCAAGGATTGAAGCGCTTGGAATGCCCAGTCAGTTGGCTTAACGTCAGAAAGTTGAGAAACAGAGGTGACAGCGCTTTGAGACTGGTTGTTGGAATCTTGAACCAAGTCAGCCACAGACACTTCTGCTTTTGCAGGAGATGCAGCGAGAACGATCGAAGCGCCAAGCAGCACTGGAGCAACCAGCATTGCCTTCAAAGATTGAATAGCCATGTTCACTACCTAAAAATTACACACCAATTTACGAAAGCTGTGGAAAACATCCAAGCTGACGAACCATACCACACTCCACCGGGAGTCACGGAGTTCAGCCCGATACATTTCGCAAACATTTCGGATACTCGTATATTACCTAGAAAATCCTCATTTAGAATGTCTTCCCAACTACAGAAAACCCATTCACGACCAGGGAGGGCGTCCAGCAAGATCCGCTCCATTCGGCATCATTACCGAGTTTCACCTGATCTTTTAGGGTGTGATAAACATTACCCGAGATCATCGTATCTTTGACCCGGCCGACGATTTCTCCTTTCTGGATCCGATAACCCAGATCCACATTCACCGATAAATCCCCCGAAATTCCCGGTCCCCCCCCCAACACCTGATCCAAAATCAACCCGTCATCGATCGATCGCACCAATTCCTCAAAACTGTCTTCCCCAGAGGCGACGATAAAATTAAACAGTCCCGGCATGGGATTACTGCCAAGATTTCTAAACCCATTGCCCGTCGTCGGCGAACCCAAGGACTTCGCCGTCTTCCGATCGAGGAAAAACTGCTTCAGCCGACCGCCCTCAATAAAATTCAACGCCTTCGTCTCAATGCCTTCATCATCAAAGGGACAGCCATAGGGACCCGACAACGGATCCTGACTCAACCAAAGATTAGACGCCAACACCGCCTCCCCCGCCCGATCGTTCCAAGGCGAAGCCCCCTCTAGCACCTGTTTCCCATTCAACGCCGCCTGCAACGTCCCCCACAGCAAATCCGCCGCCTTCGCCGTCAGCAGCACCGGAATCCGGCCATTGGGTGCGGGACTATTGCGCTGTGCCCAATCCAATCGCTGCAAAATCGGCGCAACGATCGCCTTGGGATCCAAAACCGCCTCCCGAGTCGCCTGCCCATCGTAAATGGTCAGAAAATCATCGCCCTTCACCAGCGACGCTTCAAGATAGCCGCTGATCGTCGTGTCCTGATAGCTAAAATCCAACCCCCGAGAATTCACAATCCGCGTCGTCTCCACCTCACAGTCCCAGCCGCCGCCACAGAGAACATCCGGGTACCGATCGCGAACAATGTCGATCGTTTCATTGCCCCATTCCAGGAGCTGTTTGACTTCGACTAAATGACCCGCATCGGGATATTTTTTTTGAGTTCCGGCGGTGAGTTCTGGGTCTTCCGCCTCATTGAGTTCGCTCAAGGTAATCGCCCGATCGACTAGCGCCTGCGCCTCGACCGCACCATAGGCCACAATCAACCCCGGACGACCCTTTTTCCAAATCCGCAGCGCCGTCCCGTCCGCCTGGGCACTTTCGAGCTGCTTGAGACGATTGGCCTCAAAGGACACGGGGCAGGACTGCGATCGCGATTGAAAGACTTCGGCCTCTTCGGCACCTGCCTGTTTGGCAAGAGTCAGAAGCTGTTCAGCAAAAAGATCAGACATGGGGCGATCGGGGCTTGAAGGGCTGACTTAATCTTAAGCCGAAGCGGGAGTTCTGCTGAATCAGGCTAGGCTTATGCCTATTTTTTTGACTCCAGCCACTGATCCAAAGCCTCAACCGTCCCAAACTCAAACAACCGATCGCCTAATTCATCTAGTGCCACCGACGAAAGTTGATTCACAGCCATCACTGTAAGCTCAGGAAGCGTCCCTAGCTTCATCCCTAGCTGACGGAGCAGCAGCGATCGTGTCCCTTCTTCTCTGCCTTTGACCAAGCCAATCTCGACCCCTTCTTCACGACCCTTTTCCAGTCCCTTTTCCAGTCCCTTTTCCAGTCCCTCTTGTAGAAGAGTGTTGGTGATATTATTCCAGTCTCGGTAGGATTTCAGCGTATCTTGATAAGCATCTTGCTCGTTGGGCGACAAGTTCGCGATTTCAGCCACCTCGAAGAGTTCGCTAAAAACGTCTTCCTGAATAGAAGCGGGCCGATCGTCCAACTCCGCCAGATGTTTGAGTAAAAATAGCCATTTATCGGCACGGGTCTCTAACTGGTCTACGGTCTTCGTGAATTTGGGCAATTCAACATAGATGAACTTCAACTTGTCGTAGAAAACGTTGCAGTCCTGGTCTTTCAGCTCCACCGTGTGAATCATCGTGGTTGAGTTCTTATGCTCTGAAAAGATAAAATCCAAAATTCCCACGGCATAGACAGGCGTGAGTTTGTAGTTCCATTCACCTTTCAGCGCTTGCTCTTGAATCGGAAAGGTGGAATAGAAGACACTGCGGTCTTTAAAGAAATTTTGCTTGGCCTTTTGAATTTCGACGATGAACCGATCGCCTTTCTCACTCTGACAATAAATATCGAAGATAGCGCGCCGATCGACCGTTGTGATGCCTAGCTTCTCGTTATTTCTGAAGGTGACATCCTGGATTTGATGATTTTCAGGGAGGAGCGTGTTTAAAAAATCAATCAGCAGACGTTTATTGACTTCCGTGCCGAAGACCCGTTTGAAGCCAAAGTCCGTGAGGAGACCCACGTATTTATCTGTGAGATAGAGTGTCATCACGCCCTCAGAAGTTGCGATAGCCCCATTTTAACGGTTAAACCTGTCCATCGGAGTTTTGGCTTTTATGAGGTATTGCCGATCGCGAATCAGCTTCTTCAACTGCTCCACCCGTTGAGCAGGAGCCGGATGGGAGGCAAACCACTTCAAATCTGGAACATTGGTTTTGCCCATGCGATCGAAAAAGTCCGTCGCCCCCGCCACATGGCCATAATGCTGATTCAACAGCGTAATCCCCACGTCATCCGCCTGAGTCTCCTGCTGCTGAGAAAACTGCGCCCGCCCCACAGACTCCACCACCGAAGCCCCCAAGCCCAAAATAGAACCCATATCGCCAAACAAGGTCGAAAAGGCGATTTGGTACAGCAGGGCATTGCCCAGTCCCCGCAGATGATCGCGATTGCGGAAATGGCCCAGTTCATGGCCGAGGACCATCATCAGTTCATTCTCAGATTCAACCTGTTCGAGGAGTCCGCGATAGACCAAGATCCGATCGCCCGGAATCGCCGCCGCATTCACCATCGGATCATCAAAATACAAAATCTGATAATCACGCTTCGGATTCGAGGACGGGAGTTGCTGTTCTAAACCCTCCAGTAACTGGTTGAGTTTCGTTTGCGTTTCACCCGGTTTTGCTGTTTTTTCATAAATCGGGACGATCGCCTTACCCAATTGCTGCTCCGCCTCGACAGGCATCCAAGACACGATCGCCCCAGCCATCGACGAAGCGGTAAAAATGATGGCCATCACCGTTGCCACTGCGATGACAATCAACTTAAAAAAGTCAAACGATCGCGGCTCAGGATTCCGATCGCTAACGGCAGCCGTTCCAGAAGGAAGTTCAGTAGACATGATGTTAGGTGATTTCTATAAAACGTTTTACCTTTAAGATGCTTCCAGTCTCCGTTCCAACCCGTGCCGGAATAAATTCGGCACTCTTAGAGCGAAGTCAGTGGGCACTGACTGAAGTCTACTGAATGACTCTTCCAGTCTACTGCCAGTAGACTTCGCCCTATGAGCGCCAACTTCTAGTTCGGCGTGGATCAAGACAGCGATCGACCAGATTGTTCTGGTAGAGGCTTTCTTGGAAATCACCTTAAGCGGGGGCTAGTCGGACTTAACAGGACGGAATGCGTGAAGGAAGTTCACCAAAGGACCAATATGACGAGTTTGGATCCAGAGACGCCCTTGCCCACTGAACCGACAAACCAACCCATCTCCGCCAAAAAGAGCCGTTTTCAACCCTTTTCGGGACAGTCCACCTAATAACTCGACGTTGTAGTTCAGACTATCTTCAAAGGCAACAACATAGCCTGTATCTACCAGATACGAACCATTGACGGGAATTTCGACGATCGCTCCATAGGAACTAAACCAAATATCCCCATTCCCACTCGCCTTCACCAAAAACAGCGACTCCCCACTAAAAAAGCCTTTAAAGCCTTGGAATTTAGTATCCAGTTCAATACGCGGATCACAGGCGACAAAACCACTGGACTGGAGGAAGAGCGATCGGCCTGCTTCAAGATGATAATGACAAACATCTCCCGGAACGCCCGGTGAGATCAAAATTTCACCCGGTTTATTCTGAGCAGTAAACTCACTCAAAAACAGCGATTCGCCGCCCAGCATTCGTCCGACGCTTTTCAGGATCCCGCCCCGCATTTTGGAGGTCATGGTGATGTTAGTATCCATCGCCGCCATCGCCCCTGCTTCAACCGTAATGCTTTGATTGGCCGCGAGATTCATGCGAATGTCGGCATAGGCGGGCGAATGTTCGATCGTGTATTTGTATTTCATGATGATGAGGAATAAGAATCGTTGAAAAAACGGATTGCTCTAACGAAGTGACTTTTAACGAGGCGGAAGCTGGCTGCCGACCATTCTGCCGAAGGCCCCAGGATTATGGGTTTGGCAATAGACTTTTCCTTTTCCCGCAAAGCGACAAACAAACCCTTCTCCGCCGAACAAAGCCCCAGCCCAGCTCGTATTGGCCTTACTAATGCGGAAACTCAAGCCTTTTTCAAATGCCACAATATGTCCGGTATCCACGACATATTCACCATCCACATCAATCTCATAAATGCCCCCAAAGGCATTCAACAAAACCAACCCAGACCCGCTGATATTCAGCCAAAAAATCGATTCCCCACTAAACAGAGATTTAAAACCTTGAAATCCCAGTTCAATATCCACACCCGGTGTACTGGCCAGATATCCGGTGGATTGGACCACGAGTCCTTCAGCTTTGACGGAATAGGGCAAAATGTCGCCCATGAGTTTTGGCGCTAGATAAATTTCTCCGGCTTCAGCACCCGATCGGAACACGCTGAGAAAGAGCGATTCCCCCGCAAGCATTCGCTTCAGTCCGCCCATAATTCCACCACCCTTGCCCTTACGCAACGTGGTGTTGACGTTGAGATTGCTGCTCATGGCAACCATGGCACCCGCTTCGGTGACAAGCTCTTCTTGAGCGTCCATTTGGATCTTGACGATCGCGCTATCCGGTTGATGGAGAATGTCGTATTTCATAAAGTGAGAATTTTGAATGATGAATGTAGAGTTCTGAACTTAAAGCTTGGGACACTTACAGCTTGGGGCGGAGGAAGCGGACGAGACCATCGACGCTGCGGGATTGGAGGTAGATTTCGCCGTTGCCTGTGATTTTGTTAACGAGTCCTTCCCCGGAGGTAATGGAGCTGAAGAGTCCGCCGGAGAGTTTGATATTCATTTTGAGGCTGGGATCGTAGGCGACGAGATGGCCTGTATCGACGATAAATTCTTGGTTGACGGTGCGTTTGGACAGGCCGCCGTACGCGCCAATGAACACCAGTCCTTGACCCGAGACTTTGAGCTTAAATAAGCCTTCTCCCGCTAACCAACTCGAAAACCCTGCCCAGCCGACATTGAGCTTCACATTTCCCGCATGGGCAATGTAAGCTCCAGGCTGGAGGCAGAGTTCTCGATCGTTCAGTTCGATGCAGGTGATGTCGCCGATCGTGGATTGGGTCAGGACGATTTGTTTCGGAATTTGGCTGCGGTTGCAGAAGGTATTGACGAACATGGATTCGCCGCCCAGAAAGGCTTTGAGCAATGCTGGAATGAATCCACCAGAAAATTGCGTGGTCAGTTCCACCCCGCCATCCATACTCGCCATGGACCCTGCTTCTGCGACTAGTTTTTCGCCCGGTTGAAGGGTGACGAAAACTGTGGCAAAGGTGGGTTTGTAGCGGACATCATATTTCACGAGCAACTCTCCTCATCAAGGGCAATGGGTTTGTTTTATCATGCCCAAGAAGAGTGGAACGGCGCAGATTAGTGTCACTTTTAGACCATTTTTTGGGTCCAAACCTTGGGGTTGCGGGGTTCGACTCCGCTCACCCCACGAACTCACAGATTGAGGGCTGAGCGAAGTCGAAGTCCGGCTTTATGAATGAATGCCCACATTTGGGTTGTCTAAACCTTTGTTATCCCTCCGTCTCTGCCGCCAGCGCTTCAAGCTGCGCTTGCTGGTCGCGGGAAATACAGGTCTGGATAATGTCCTCAATATCGCCCTGAAGTGCCGTATTCAGCGTGAAGTTTTGGTTCAACCGATGATCGGTGACGCGGCTGTCTTTGTAGTTGTAGGTGCGGATTTTTTCCGATCGCGAACCCGAACCCACCTGAGACTTGCGCTGTGACGCGATCGCATCATTCTGCTCTTGGAGCTTCATCTCATACAACTTCGCCCGCAAAATCTGGAGCGCTCGCTCTTTGTTTTGAAGCTGCGATCGTTCTTCAGTACAGAAAATCCGAATCCCCGTCGGTTTGTGGAACAAGTCTGCCGCTGTTTCCACTTTGTTGACGTTCTGTCCACCCGCACCGCCCGATCGCGCCGTAGACATGACGTAATCTTTGGGATCAAGGTGAATTTCTACATCGTCCACTTCAGGCATGATCGCCACAGTCGCCGTAGACGTATGAACCCGACCCGACGCTTCCGTTGCAGGCACCCGCTGCACGCGATGAACGCCCGCTTCGTACTTGAGTTTGCTATACACACTGTCCCCTTGGACTTCGACGATCGCCTCTTTAAAGCCACCCGAATCGCCCACCGACTCACTCAACAGCTTGAGCTTCCAACCCTGCGACTGCGCGTAATAGGTATACATCCGCAGCAAATCACCCGCCCAAATACTGGCTTCGTCGCCGCCCGTTCCCGCCCGGATTTCCAACATGATGTTCTTCTCATCGTTGGGGTCCTTGGGCAATAGCAGAACTTTGAGTCGCTCTTCGAGTTGCGCGATCGTCTCTTTGAGTTCCTGAACTTCCATCGCCGCCATTTCCAGCATCTCAGCATCACTCGCCGAATCTTTGTAAAGCTGCTGGGCACCGACTAAATCTTCAGTGGCCTTGCGCCAAGATTCGTAAGTATTGACCGTTTCTTCCAGGGACGATCGAGTCCGCGCCACCTGCTGAAACTCGGTGGGATCGCTGGCAATATCGGGATCCGCCATCCGTCGCGTCAGTTCATTAAACGTCTGTTCAACCGAATTCAGTTTTTCCAACAAATACGCTTCAGCCATGATTCTCCCTCCTATTACCGCAAAAACTCGATCCCCCTAACCCCCTTAAAAAGGGGGGACCGGATTTAGA
>JAAFJU010000313.1 GCA_013298165.1 Synechococcales cyanobacterium bin31.maxbin.ball.101
ACGTCGGCATCCTCATCCCAGACCCCAAAAAAGGACATGCGATCGTCTCTGATTTGCTAAATACACCCGATCGCAACCGCATCACCGCCATGATGAACCGCTACCCCACCGCCCACCGCCCACAAGTCGGGAGCTAGTTTCATGTCCCCCTAGAATTGGGGGTTAGGGGGCTTGACGTGTCGCAATGACTCATTAATTTGGTACAAACAATGACCACCTTTAACCGCTTAAAAAACCTAAAAAATGCCCGCGCCATCCGAGACGTAGAAGACAACTGGATTCTAAAATCCGTCCTCTGGATTCTCTTCATCGGTCTGCTCACAGGCTTAATCACGATCGCCCTCATCAACATCAAACCCTACGCCCTCCTCCTCGCCAGCGTCAGCACCCAAACCGCCTGGGTCTTCGCCCTTCCCCTCCTCGGTCCCCTCCTCGAAAACCTTTCCGTCGGAGCCTCAACGATCGGAGCCATCCTCATCTGGGCACCCGTCCAAATCCTAGAATGCCTTTGGATCTTGATCGCCCTCGATGCCAAAGCCCAAAAAGCCGCACTCCGAGACTCGATCGCCCTCACCGAAGAACTCGCACCGCACCAGGACAATCGCAACTCCGATACCCGCCGCGCCGTCAAACGAGTCAGCCGCATCCCCTTTTTCTTCATCAAATGGGCAGCCCTTCTCGCCCTCGCCGCCTACACCTTCGACCTCATCGTCGGTCTCAAAACCTATCCCATCTGGAAAGATTGGCAAACCTTCGGCTTCTGGCTGAAATCCATGAACCCCATCTGGATCAACAGCGACAACGCCCGAGACCTCGGCATCATGCTCTTCAGCTTTGAAGCCATGCTCATTCTCACCGTCATCGTCGGACAGTGGCTCTTCTACCGCGAAACGGAGGAAACCTAATGCTAGCAAACATTTCAGGCGATCGCGTCCCCCGCCTACTCCACCGCTATTCCGCCCTCCCCAACCCAAAACTCGACCAAATCGAAGACCTCGCCGACGAAGCCCTCAAAGGCGTTGTCAGTTCATCTGCTTTACCCTTAATGACGGGTTTAGCCGTGGGCTTTGGGATCGCAGGCTTTTCAGGAATGCCGATCGTCGGAGCCGCTGCTGCGGGTTACTTCCTCTACAACGCCGCCAATAGTGCCATCCAAAAAGGAAAAGAAGCTGAATACATCAAAGAAGTCGGCATCCTAGCCCATGTTCTCCAAGAGCAAAACCTCGTCCGTTACGCCGAAATTGTCGGCATAGAAGCCGCATCCAACGAAATCCTCACCGCCTACCAAGACGGTCAAACCATCACCCCCGCCGCCCGAAAACTCTGCCAAACCCTCGGCAAAACCCCGAAACGCCGATCGATCGCCACCTTCCTCGAAGAAATCCAATCCCTCCAAACCGTACCCAATCCCGCTCAATCGCTCACCGTCGCCACAACCGCCACGCCACCCGCGATCGCCGGAGGCACCTGCAAAATTCTCACCGCCGTCGATGACCTGGTGAATCCCGTGCGATCGTCCTACATCTCAGCCCCACCCCGCACGGGCAAAGGCATCCTCACCGCCCTCGCCATGCGCCAATTCAAACAGCGCTACCCCAACGGAATGCTCTACAGCTACACCCCAAAACAAGACCCCAAAGAAAACTGGTATTGGGAAAGTTCCGACCAACACTTCAACCCAGACCTCGACCACCATCCCACCCGCGCCGCCCAAAGTCTCTACGCCATGATTCGCCATTGGCAAAGCCTACCCAGCACCCCCGAAACCCCCATTCTCTTCGTCTGCGACGAACTCTCCGCCACCCTCTCCCGCCTAAAACCCGTCAAAATGTCCGACATCGACGACGCCCTATTCACCGATGACAACCGCAGCTTTTCCGTCTGGCTCCTGGACTTCCTAATTCACGAAGCCTCGATGCGCCAATCCGTCGATCGCTTTGTCTGGGTTCTCACGCCCCTCTGCACCGTCCAAGAATCCGGCGTCTCCGCCAGCGCCCTCAAAAGCCTGCGAAACTACACCCTCGCCAGCCGCGAAAACCTCAAGTTTGCCGATGGTGGAACCGCCGCCTTCGCCGCCCCAAAAATCTCCACCGACCACCCCCTCCTCGCCCGCCACCAAACGATCGCCTACTCCCACGACACCCAAACCTGGCTCCCCATTCCCACCATCCCCACCCAAGACCTCTCCCACCTCTCCCAATCCACCCCAAAGCTAAACCATTGGGGCAACCTCCCGATCGCCACCCCCGATTCCACCTACCAATGGAATTCCCACCATCCCGCCGAAGAAATTTTCACCCGCGCCTACGCCCAATCCTTCATGGACATCACGGATCCAACGATCGCCCGCATCAACACAGAACCCGATCTCGACAAACGCGAAGCCCTCACCATCGCCTACCAATGGGCGATCGCCCGCCAAGACAACGGAGCCACTATCACCCGCCCCGACTTCATCAACCGCGCCAAAAACGATCGAAAATCCACCTATCTAAGGGATAATCGCGATGAAATTTGGGACGACCTGCAACGACTGATTTGTTGAGTTATTTCGATCGATCGCCCCAGCAATCAGTAACGTAACGTAACGCCGTAACAACCCAAAAAGAAGCCCCGTAACGCCCGTTACCACCCTGTTACCCGTTACGTTACCGCGTTACTCAGCCCGTTACGCTACTGCGTTACCGATCGCCCCACCCCAAGATTCAACAATCGAGAACCCTCGATCTAAACTGTTAGTCAAGACCTACGAATACGTGCCATGACTCCTGAAACTGCCGCCCCTCCACACTCCAATGCGATCGTTGAAGTCGAGCTTCCCCTCCATAACCACGCCGCCCTCGAACAACTCAAACAAGAACGCGATCGTCTCTCCCTCGAAGCCGCTGCCGCAGGTGCAGCCGGAATCGCTACCTCCCTCACCGTCAACCCGATCGGCTTA
>JAAFJU010000132.1 GCA_013298165.1 Synechococcales cyanobacterium bin31.maxbin.ball.101
ATCTATTTGCCAAGGTGCGTTCGATTGTCAATACGGGCAAGCGACAGGGTCTTTCGGCATTTCAATCTATTTCTCGTGCTTTAGACCCTGCTCAATCCCTATTCTCACTGAGTTGAGCAATTACCAATTTTCTTCTTGATTAATCGGTCTCCTTTGTCATCCACATGAGAGAAGAAATCACCATAGGATTCAGTTAAAATTTTGTCGATCAGGCGACGTAACCAATGTTCTAGAGATTCAAGCTTTTCTTTGCAAATATTTCTGATTTCAGAATCTTCTAACTTCAACATAACTT
The DNA here is from genome assembly GCA_013298165.1 of Synechococcales cyanobacterium bin31.maxbin.ball.101. Lineage (GTDB taxonomy): Bacteria > Cyanobacteriota > Cyanobacteriia > Leptolyngbyales > Leptolyngbyaceae > JAAFJU01. Next base: position 296 of record JAAFJU010000132.1, read on the forward strand.
CTTGGTAGAGTGATGAATAGCTATCTGCTGCATGATTTTCTTGAGTGTCTTCACTTTCTCAGAGAGATTTCTTGACTCTCCCTGTATTTTTATATTTGCAGTAAATTCTAGCTGATAATATCGGAATACCCCGATTAAAAGCCCTTAAATAAATCTAAAGAATATCGATTGAATCCATACGATCCCTAATCGACTATGTGATTAGACAGTCGGTATCCGATCGTAAGCTTCTGGCTCAACATCTGGAACTTTAGCTAAAATCGCCTCGTACTTTAACCGACTTCCTCGTTTTGCGCGTTCTTGTAGGTCGTTTTTGGTCATTAATTGTCTAATTTCCAGTGCAGAACAAAAACTGTTGAGGCTATTGAGTAAGGCGTTGTAGTAAGCATAAGCATCCTCGCGTTCCGTTTGTAGATGGGCATACAGCAGCAGTTCTGGTTCTGAAGCTAAAGGAACCGTTGGAATCTCCAATCCTGCTTGGGTTAAACGCACAGATGCGATCGAAATTAAGAGTGAGCCGATCGTCTGATTTCTGCCTTGGTGAAGATCATCTAACCCCTGTAAAATCAACTCTGATCCTGGTAATTCATTGAGTTCCATGAGTTATGACTCCTGCTCTGATGAAGGATGATGGCGCTCAATAAATTCTTCTGCCCGAATACTCCGATATCCCGTTAGATTACAGTCCTAACTCAGTACGAACATCGCTTAAATTAACGTACTCACCCCGCTTGGCTTGAGAAATCCCAAGATTTAACTGCTGCATAAACTCCGAATCTCCCAGAATATCTGCTGTTTCGAGGAAAGACATGAAGTTCTCAATGCTAAACGCGATCATCACAGGTTGGCCATCTTTCGTGATGACTGTAGGACTGCTTTGGAGCGTTGTGGACAGTTCTGGTAGGCGTTCTTGTGCTTGTGCGATCGTGAGCTGATTAAACATAATGGCTCTCAGGTGCGGATATCTGAATTATAGCCGATTCAGCTTTTCCTGTTTTCAGCAAGCGCTCTCAGTCCAAATTTTGGGCGCACAATCCAAAGAAAACCCGCAGCAACCCCAGCAAAATCGACATCTCTCCAATGCCATGAAGTAACGTCTCCGACACCACCCCACTCTGCTCAAGGCGATAAAACTTCCAACCCTCCCCATTGGTTACAATCCCGTAAACCGTCACCTCCCGACCCATCTGTCGATTGACCCACTGACAAGCCTGCATCTCCACCAAACACTGCGCCGCCCCCTGCTCAAAATCATCCTTCTTTGCCTCTATTGCACAGACATAGGGCGCTTCTAGATAGCCCCGGCGTTCCGCAATCAAATAGTCCGCATTCCCACAAGTCTTCTCCCCCTCCAGATAAGCTCCCTTCCACACCTTCAGCCGCTCAAACCCCTCCAAGCCCTCCTCACAAATGGCATCAATCAACAGCGTCTTCGACCCCTCCAAACTCTCCAAATCAAACCGCTGCAATCGCTCCAGCCGCTGCCGAAAAAAATCGCTAATGGGAACAGGTTCAGCCTCAAGCGACCAACGCAGCAATTCATTCAGCCCCAATTGCTTAAAGGCTTCTTTGTAAGTAAAACTAGAAAAACTTTTCTTACGTTCTTGAACGGTAGTCATTAGAACACTCCTTAAGCCTAGCAACCGCTTTAACCAAATTCAAAGCCCCCAAAGTTGGGGGTTGGGGGCTTGTTGTCTTCGCAATTAACCCGCCATCTTCAGCACCTTAAACAAAAACGCCCACTTATCCGCCGCCTCTTCAATCACCTTTGCCGTCGGTTTTCCCGCGCCGTGACCCGCCTTCGTCGCAATCCGAATCAGCACCGGATTATCCCCCTTGTGCGCCTTCTGCAACGCCGCCGCGAACTTAAAGCTGTGGGCAGGCACCACCCGATCGTCATGGTCCGCTGTCGTTACCATGGTCGCCGGATAGCGCGTTCCTGGTTTCAAGTTGTGCAATGGGGAATAGGCGTATAGCGCCTTAAACTCAGCCTCACTCTTCTCCACATCCCCATACTCACCCTGCCAAGCCCAGCCGATCGTAAACTTATGAAACCGCAGCATATCCATCACACCCACAGCCGGAAGCGCCGCACCAAAGAGTTCTGGACGTTGAGTCATCACTGCACCGACTAGCAATCCACCATTACTGCCTCCTTCGATCGCAAGCTTCGCAGAGGAAGTATAGTTCTCAGCAATCAACCACTGAGCCGCCGCAATAAAATCATCAAAGACATTTTGCTTTTTGAGTTTCATTCCCGCTTCATGCCAAGCCTGACCATACTCGCCGCCACCGCGCAAGTTTGCGATCGCATAGACCCCGCCCATTTCCAGCCACGCCAGGTTTGAGACTGAGAAAAATGGGGTTAACGACACATTGAATCCACCGTAGGCGTAGAGCAAGGTTGGGTTTTGTCCATCCAGTTTCAATCCTTTTTTATAAGTGATAAACATCGGGACTTTTGTACCGTCTTTACTAGTGTAAAAAACCTGTTTCGTTTCATAGTCGCTTGAATTGTACTTAACGTTAGGTTTACGGAAGATGGAGCTTTCGTCAGTAATCACGTTATAGCGATAAATCGTGTTGGGTTCTGTGAAACTCGTGAAACTAAAGAACGTTTCCGTATCCGATCGTTTCCCGCCGAAGCCACCCACAGAACCCAATCCCGGCAACTTCACCGATCGCACTAGCAATCCATTGAGTTCATAGATTTTTACTTGGCTGTGGGCATCTTTTAAGTAAGCAGCGACAAATTGGTTATTGAGTAAACCCACCGTCCCTAATGTCTCGGCTGTTTGGGCAATTACGGTTTTCCAATGCTTCTTTTCGGGATGGGCTAAGTCGATCGCCACCACTCGTCCCCGAGGAGCCTCCAAATCGGTTTTGACCCAAAAAACTTCACCATTACTATTGTCGCTTTCAATCACCGTATAGTCTGCTTCCCATTGGCTAATCAATTCCACAACCTTAGAGTCTGGTGTTGATAAATCCTTGTAGAAAATCAGGTTTTTACGATCGCTCCCTTTCCACACAGTAATAATGAGATAGCGACCATCTTCCGTCACATCCCCACTAAAGCCCCATTCCTTCTGGTCTGGACGTTCATAGATCAAGGCATCCTCGGACTGCGGCGTCCCGATGCGATGGTAGTAGAGTTTTTGGTAATAATTGACGGCTTCGAGTTTAGTCTTTTCGTCGGGAGCGTCATAGCGAGAATAGAAAAAACCCGCGCCATCTTTGGTCCAATTCGCACTAGAAAACTTCACCCACTCCAGCCGATCGTCCAAATCCTTACCCGTCACGACATCCCGCACCCGCCACTCCTGCCAATCCGAACCCGACTTCGACAAACCATAGGCCAGTTTGCTACCATCATCCGAAATGGAAATGCCGGATAGCGCCACGGTGCCGTCGGTAGAGAGGGTATTGGGGTCTAATAGAACAAAGGGTTCGGCGGTGAGGGTTTCAATTTTGTAGAGAACATTTTGATTTTGTAATCCGTCGTTTTTAGAATAGAAATACCGATCGCCGCGCTTAAAGGGCATTCCATACTTTTCATAATTCCACAGTTCCATCAGACGCGCTTGCAATAGCTCTCGTTTCGGAATGCTTTTCAAATATGAGAACGTCACTTGATTTTGCGCTTCAACCCAGGCTTTGGTCTCTGGGGAATCCGGATTTTCGAGCCAGCGATAGGGATCTGCGACTTTGACACCATGATACAGATCGACTTGATCAACAGTTTGGGTAGCGGGATACGTCATGGCATTAGTTACAGTTTGAGTGATAAAAATGAATAGAATTGCAAGTAACATCAGAATCGTCGATCGGATTGATTTAGAAATCTGCATTGTTTTTCTTGGGCGCAGGCGCACCTCGTAAAAGTCCCTCCGTACTTAAGTCCTCATCGATCGACTCCCAATGAATTCCATACCCTCCTCCACAAATGCTCCAATCTGTTAATTGCTCCACTGATGCATTGAGTAATCGGGGATACCAGGCTAGCGGGACCGAAATAATCCGGCCATCCATCAGAGCAACCGCAAGATAGTCATCGCTGATTTGAACATCCTGCACCCGCTCATCTGTTTGAACTGCCAAAGTACTCATTCCATACCTCCAAAAACAGCGTTTGATTTTCAACAACAATAGTCTGTAGTCTTTTGAGTTCCTTTGCGCTAAATCCAATGTTTTTAGCCAAAGCAACGGGTTCTAACCAGAACTTAGCGGATTGTCGATCGCGATCGACATGGATATGAGGAGGTTCATTGGGTTCATGACTATAAAAATAAAATCGGTATGCTTCAAGACGAAGAACAGTAGGCATGATGAGAGCTATCTTTTAGTGTAGATCGAAGATAAGGATGGAACTCCGATCGCCTTGCAATATCTTCTACAATAGTTCACATCCATGAGGCACTGCACCCACTATGCTGAAATACCTCGAACCCCTCGACTGGCTCCCCACCGCCGAAGAACTCCCTGAATGTGACGGACAACCCGTGGATAGTGAACTTCAAGAACGCCTCGCAACCCTGTTGAGCTACATTCTCGCGGGGATTTTTAAGGACCGATCGGACTGGTTTTTCGGCATCGATATGGGGCTGTACTACAACCCTGACGAACCGCCCATTGCCCCAGACGGATTCCTCAGCATCGGCGTCGAAAGCGTCAAATCTGAATCCCTACGCCCAAGTTACGTCCTCTGGGAAGAAAAAGGCATTGTTCCCCAGTTCGTCCTCGAAGTCGTCTCGAAAAAATATCGTGCAGAGTACACCGCTAAAAAAGACCTCTACCAGAGTCTGGGGGTTATGTACTACGTGGTCTACAACCCACTCCGCAAGCGCAAGAACACGCTCGAAATCTATCGTCTCATTGAAGGTCAATATGTCTCCGTCATTGGCAATCCCGTCTGGATGCCCGAAATCGGTCTAGGAATCGGCAAAGAACGCCACAATCACCAAGGCCGCGATCGGGAATGGCTCTTCTGGTACGACGAAAAGGGCAATCGCTACCCCACTCCCCAAGAACAAATCGAACAGGAAAAAAGCCGATCGCAAAAGCTTGCCGATCGGCTCCGTCAACTTGGAATTGATCCTGACGAAATTTAAAGCTGCCAATTGGGCGCAGGAAGGACTCGTCGTCTGGTGATGTCGATCGTGATCTTTCCGTTAAAGTCCGGGATAGGAGCGTGCAGCTTATGCAATTGCACTCGCACTTCCTGCACCTGAGCTTCCTCCAAAATGCTGGTGGCGATCGCCTCAGCCAATCGCTCCACAAGGGAAAAACGGGAGGTCTTCACCAAGGTCTGCACCCGCGAAATCACATCCCGATAGTCCAAGGTATCCTCAATGCGATCGCTCAAGCCTGCCGATCGCACCGACATCTGCATCGCCAAATCCACCTCAAACCACTGCCCCAGCACCTGCTCCTCCGGCAGAAAGCCCGTGAACCCATAGCACCGAATCTGAGTCAACCGAATCCAATCCATACCCCAAACCTCTGTGACTCAACTCAGCATTCCCTCAATTCTCAATTCAATCCTTCGGTCCCCAGGATTCCTTCGGTGGAATCGGCTCCACGGGTCGGAATTCTACATAGTCCGACGCTCCAGCATCCGGCTCCGATCGTTCAGGCCGCTTACCTCGTCTAGGTTCATCCGGTTCTGGGCGACGACGGGGACGGGGCACATCGTCAAACTCATCGCGAGGCGTTCTCGGCTCTGATGCACTGGTCCGCTCTGGAATGCTGCGCGGTGCAGGATCATCTCCAAAGGAATCACGGCCACCACGACGACCACCCCGATCGCCCATCTCATCGCGAGCAGGGGGTCTGCGGGCAGGTCGATCTTCTAAAAAGCGATCGCGCTCCGATCGTCCGGACGACCGCGCATCCCGAGCCTCAAAGTCATCTCGGCCTCCGCGCCCATCACGCATCTGACGCCGAGGGCCACCCCGATCGTCCATCGCCCCAAAATTCTCTTCAAAGCCCGCCCGATAGCTTCTCGCAGGTCGATCGTCATCACGCGGTGACATTCCTCCAGACTTCGGCGAGTTGTCCGGCGTCCGAGCGTTAATTGCTTCCAATGCCAAAGCAATAAAGACCCCAGTGAAAATCACCGACTGGGACGCATGGAGAAAGCCCCCGGACAAGTCAACCAGGTTCAGAATCCCCGCTGCCAATGCCAATGAAGCATAGATAACGTCCGAATCCCGCTTGTATCCAGGCTTGAATTTTTCCAGGAAGAATAGAAAAAGAGAAAACAGGATCAAAATGATCCCAATCAGGAGCGGAACGGGAGTACCGAAATTCACAGTGAATTCCTCTTAACGGATGAGCCTGCTCTATGGTAGCGAGATTATGTCCAGACCGGACACAAAAAACCTCAGATGTAAAAACATCTGAGGTGGTCCACTAGGACTGAGGCACGTAAACCTCGTCCCTAGCGACGGGTCACTTTGTCCCGTTGGCTAATAAAAATCAAAAATCCGGTCGCTGGAACCACGACGATGACGACGCCAGCCAACAAGCTATACATAAAATTCGCTAAAGAAGGAGTCATAGTTCCTAAGTTCCCTAAATTTGAATCGCGTGAAGGATGTCACGCTGTACTGATGTCAAGATTTTAGGGGAAAGGGGAGAAGAGGGGAAGCGATCGGACCGAGCAAGTCAAAAGTTTTATGAGAGGCTCAAGGATGAGGGATGCGGCCCGATCGCCCAGAACGCTGACACCAATAGGCTTTCACAGTATTTCACAAAGCCTTAACTGGAAGTTCTTGAAGAGTTACAAAAGTTTATACAGAGTTCCCGTAAAATGGAAGAGGAATATTGCACCGGGAGCGATCGGCATGTCTGCAGTAGAGTTGGGAGTTTTGGGGCTGAGCCTCGTCATGGGTCTAATGACCTTGCTGTTTATTTTTCGGATTGTGTTGACCTGGTATCCTGAGGTCGATGGGACAAAACTGCCGTTCAATCTGGTGTTCACCCCAACAGAGCCTTTTTTGGTAGTCACGAGAAAAATTATCCAGCCCATTGGCGGCGTGGACATTACCCCGATCGTCTGGGTTGGGCTTTTTAGTTTTGCGAGAGAGATTTTGTTGGGGCAGCAGGGGTTGATCACCATGGCGCTCCGATCGAACCCGATGGTCTAGTGGGTTGCATCCCACCGAATTGACCGAACTAACCGACCGAAACGCTATTGAACGAGGTATTACTTCTATGGATGCATTTTCAGCCCTTGCGCCCAGTTGGACCGAAAAAGCCGTTCATGCCCATGGATTTAACTGTCCCACCTGTCGCAAGAGCAACGTCGAAGCCGCCAAAAATGTGTGGATCAATCGACGATCGCCCGTCTACGGCGAAGGCCAAAAGCGAAAATGGCAGGAGTTTTACCATTGCGAATGTGGCTGTGCCTGGTGGGCTTGGAGCAGCGATCGGCCTCCCTCTGAACTGGGAGAACGCCCCGAACGTGAACCCAATCGTCCGTTTTTTGATCCGTTGGACGATTGGTAGTGGATGGGGCTGCTATGCCTTGTTGCCCGATCGCTGTTGGCCATTGCCCTGGAAGGTTAAGACGATGCCGATCACGGTGGAAATGCCAGCGGCGATCGTGGCTTCTTTGACGTAGTAGCCGCTTCGACTTAAGGTCTTGAGCCAGGTGGCGGTGAGTTCGTCCCGGAGGATGAGGTGGGCGATCACGGGGGAAAGGTAGATCAACGCCCCGCCCACGATCACCCAAGGCAACAGCGACAGAACTAAGCGAATAGAGGTGGGTTTGGGACGGCTCATGGTAATGATTTTTTAAAATGGGATAATTTTTAGGCTAGCACGAGACGTTTGGACAAGCGAGATGATCTCACCCGAAGATTTGGCCTTTGATGCTGCACATATTTGGCATCCCTACACTTCTCTCACCCATCCCCTTCCGGTCTATGCCGTTGAGAGTGCAGAGGGTTGTCTTTTAAAACTTTCAGATGGTCGAGTGCTGATCGATGGCATGGCCTCTTGGTGGGCTTGCATTCATGGCTATAATCATCCGCGTATGAATGCCGCGATCGCTGAACAACTCTCAAAAATGTCCCACGTTATGTTTGGTGGGATTACCCATCAAAGCGCGATCGACTTATCAAAACAGTTGGTTGAAATGACACCTGATGTATTGGAAACGGTTTTTTTAAGTGATTCCGGTTCTATTGCGATCGAAGTGGCGTTGAAGATGGCATTGCAGTACTGGGTGGGTTTGGAGCAGCCCGATCGGACCCAGTTTGTCACGGTGCGAGGTGGTTATCATGGCGATACTTACCATGCTATGTCGGTGTGCGATCCGGTGGGTGGAATGCATTCGTTGTTTGCCAGTTCGTTGCCGAAATATCTGTTTGCCGATCGGCCTCAAATAAAGTTTGATCAACCTTGGGACGAATCGGATTTTGAGTCTTTGCGATCGTTGGTGATGCAACAGGAAGAAACAGTCGCGGCGATCGTCATGGAGCCGATCGTCCAAGGCGCGGGGGGAATGCATTTTTATCACCCCACCTATTTGAAGCGTGTTCGTGAACTTTGTGATGACGTGGGATGTCTGTTGATTTTGGATGAGATTGCCACGGGATTTGGGCGATCGGGGAAATTGTTCGCGATGGATCATGCTGGAATTGTGCCGGATATTTTGTGCTTGGGGAAGGCGCTGACGGGGGGCTATGTGACGCTGGGGGCGACGATGACGACGCGATCGGTGGCCCACGGAATTTCGGCCTGTGGGGTGTTGATGCATGGTCCCACCTTTATGGCGAATCCCTTGGCCTGTCGGGTGGCGTTGGAATCCGTGAGATTAGTACGAGAGATGGATTGGGCATTGCAGGTGGGCCGAATTGAAGCGGGACTACGACGGGGACTGGAAGCGGCGAAGGGTTTGGCAAATGTAGCGGATGTGCGGGTGCTGGGGGCGATCGGCGTTGTTGAAATGGTCAAGCCTGTGGATGTTGCAGCGATGCAGCGAGAGTTTGTGGCGCGGGGCGTGTGGGTGCGGCCTTTTGGGAAACTGGTTTATGTGATGCCACCGTTTTGTATTTCGGATGAGCAGATTGAAGGCTTGACGGCGGCGATCGTGGCGGTTTGTGCTTCGGCGAGTTGAAACTCTTCCCAAAGACCCGCTTCCCATGGCAAGATCCATACATCATGCCAGAACAATCTCTTTCCCTCGCTCAGCACTACCACGAGCGCACCAAGTACGATCCCGACACCATCCAAGCCAAGAATCATCCCTTGGATTGGAGTCGTCAACCTGTGCCCTTTAAGGAGTACAAAATTGGGATGCCCTTTGGATTGCGATCGTATCTCGAAACACGACCTGAAGAGGTCGCCGATCCGGATGAGCAGTTTTGGCATCGATTGGCGAGATTCTTCTTTTTTAGCTATGGCATTACGGGCGTTTTGCCGACGGAAAGTACGCCCCATTATTTTCGCACCGTGCCGTCCGCAGGGGGACTGTATCCAGCGGAGTTGTATTTGATTTCAAGGGGAACTCAGCATCTCCCCGCTGGACTCTACAATTACCAAACCCGGCAACATGCTCTCATGCACTATTGGGAAAATGATGTGTGGGATGCGTTGCGGGATGCTTGTTTTTGGCATCCGGCGTTGGATGGGACGCAGTTGGCGCTGGTGGTGACGACGGTGTTTGAACGATCGGCTTGGCGGTATCAGGATCGGGCCTATCGACGGGTGCTCCTCGATAGTGGTCATTTGCTGGGCAATTTGGAATTGGCCGGATCGCTTCAGGATTTTCGACCGCATTTAATTACGGGGTTTGCCGATCGGGCAGTGAATGATTTGCTCTATTTAGACGACCAAACAGAATCCGCGATCGCTGTCTTGCCCATTGCTGATCTCAAACAACTCAATCAACATTTACCCTTGTTTCAAACCGCGATCGCCAGTGAAACCAAACGCAACTATTCCTCGCGCATTCCCGACGGTCAACTTCTGGACCAATTGCATCAAGCCACTCAGATTCCCGTCAGCGATCGTAAAATCCCTTGGCAGCGGCCTGAAGTCACGCCCGATCGGCCTGATAAATACAATTTTCCATTTTGTTTAAAAGTCGAGACTCGATCGCAGCCGATTCTTTGGAATCAAGATTTGACGGGATTAGAAGAGACGTTAATCAAACGCCGATCGACGCGGAGCTATAATGGCGGCGAGTTGACATTGAATGAATTGAAAGCGCTGCTGGATTTTACCTATCATCCGGAGCATTACATTGAGCAACATCTGGATCATAATCCCGACTATTGCGACGTTAATTTAGTTGAGACGTTTATTGCGGTGTCGGGTATTCAGGGATTGGAAGATGGCTGTTATTATTACGCACCTCATTTGCAGGAATTGCGTCAAATTCGATTTAAAAATTTCCGCCATGAACTTCATTTTCTTTGCCTCGGTCAAGAACTCGGGCGGGATGCGGCGGCGGTGGTGTTTCACACGGCGGATTTGGTGGGGGCGATCGAACAGTGGGGCGATCGGGCCTATCGCTATTTGCATTTAGACGCGGGACATTTGGGGCAACGGCTAAATCTTGCGGCCATCCGCATGGGCATTGGGGTGAGCGGCATTGCGGGATTTTTTGACGATCGAGTGAATGAGACGCTGGGCATTCCGATCGATGAAGCAGTACTGTACATTACAACCTTGGGGCGACCCAGGCGGGGTGGCTAGGGTTCGAGGATTTGAATGAGAATTTGCAGAAGGTTTTCGAGGTCAGCGGGGACGCGGTAGAGATCGAGATCCTGGGTGACTTGGTGCGATCGGCGATCGAACTGACCAAATTGCCAAATGTTTCCCGTTGAAATGGCTCCATGCAACACCGTTTGGTCTGAATCAATCCATTGGTCCAAAGCAATCAATTCGATCGCAAGCTGAACAAATCCTCGTTCTAAATCTTCATTCTTCGCTTCAATGACCAGAAACGTTTGATTGTTTTGTAATAGATAATCGAGAGAGCCTTTGAGTTGATGACTGACGGCCACGGGATATTCCACATCCAATTTGGCTTGGGTATAGTGCAATAAATCCGTCAACACAGGCGCAATCAAAAATTCTCTCCGCGCCATTTCACTGGTCAAACTGAGGCGGGGAAGACTTTCTTCAATGCGGGCTTTGAGATCAATGAGCCGATCGAGGGGTCCTAGATGGCGAGGTAGATTGAGCGATCGGCGTTGGAGTGACACATTGAAATAAGCCAAAATGTCTTGTGGCGCAAAATTGAGTTTGAAATAGTCCGAAAATGTGTAGGACTGGTCCGGTTGAATAATTGCAGATCTAGGCATTTTACAAATCCTCACAGATTGGCAGCGATCGTAGAGACATGATCATCATTAACCAAATTCTCTCTCAAACTCTTTCAACACTGCCGCAGAATTGAGATGTTTTACTGACTCGGCCATTATCTTGTGGTCTGAGTCCGATATCCATACAACAAGAAACCGTTCGTTCGCGCCAAACACGTTTTCCGCTTTAGCAACTTCAAGGCCCTGCATAATGGAATTGAGCAAAACACTGGCATAGGCTATCTCAAACTCATCCATTATATAGTCGTCATCTGCCTTCGAGTGCATCGACTTGAACTGCTTGTTTGCCTCAACCAACAGATTATTTACTGCATCAAACCCGTCGTGCTCCCAGTGAATCCATTCATCGACACAGTAACGGTAGTAGGAGTACTGACTATCGCTAGGGGAGCATTTGATATCAGCCTCCGTATTGGTCACGGCTACAAGACTCTGAATGTCATAAGGCCCACCAGGGTGCAAAGCATAGCCATAAAAGTCTATGCCATGTGTTCGTGCTGCATTAACGTGGACGCGAACACATTCGGCTACTGCCTTGACTAGTTCGGAGCGGGGTTGGGCAAGCCAATTTTGCAATGCTGGAATAT
>JAAFJU010000250.1 GCA_013298165.1 Synechococcales cyanobacterium bin31.maxbin.ball.101
AGCTGTCACCCCCACGGCCGCAGGGACATCCACCACCAGAGCCGCCAACGCCGCTAAGACTTCCTCGGCCTTACCATAGCGATCGTTGGGGTCGTATTGCACGAGGCGATCGAGGACTTCCGCAAACTCTGGACTCACCTCAGCTTGGTCTCGCCAGTACAGCACATGGGTCTGGGGATCTCGCTGAAGATGTTTTGGCGAATAGCTGGTCAACGCCTGAATCCCGATTATCCCCACCGCATAGAGATCACTTTCAAAACAAGACTGTCCCACCAATTGCTCCGGAGGCGCATAGCCCGAAGAACCCACAATCACCGTGGATTCGTCCGTGGCGGACAATGTCATCTGTTTCACGGCCCCAAAATCAATCAGCACCACCTTGCCATCGCTTTCCCGCAGGATTAAGTTACTTGGCTTAATATCGCGATGAATCACCTGATGATGATGCACAAAAATCAACAGCGTTAACAGTTCACGCAATAGGGCGATCGTTGCTTCCTCCGACAGGGGCAGGTCCTCTTTAAACACCTGACTCACTACCCGTCCCGGAACATATTCCTGAACTAAGTAAAACTCGCGAGCCTCTTCAAAATGCGCCGTCAAACGTGGAATCTGATCATGATGGCCCAACAGATGCAGCACCTGAGCCTCCGCATCAAACAGCCGCTTTGCTACATCCAGCGCTTCGGGACGCTTGATCTTGGGTTGGAGTTTTTTCACCACACAGTAGGGCGTACCGGGAAGATGTTGATCCTTCGCCAAATAGGTCTGACCAAAGCCGCCGCCACCAAGCTGGCGCAGAATCTCATACCGTCCGCCAAGAAGTTTTTGCGACATCGCTTGCGACATAAGTGGGGCTTGCGTAGGACTTTCGACGCTGTGGGTTTGCTCTATCTAGCTTTCCCGAAAATCCATCAAATGGCGCAAGCCATCCCCCAAGCGACATTCCCTCCACCAAAGCTTTATCAATTGATAAACCCTGGATAAATTGCGCCCCCATCCCCCAATTCTGGGGGTGCCAGAATTAGACCCGCACTCATGTTCCCCCAGAATTGGGGGTTAGGGGGCCTGAGAGCAATTAGGAATTGAAGTTTTTCATCGTGCGTTGGATATCTCGTTGATCGTCCTTACGACGACTATCTTCACGTTTGTCATGTAGTTTTTTACCGCGCACCAAGGCCAAATCGATTTTTACCTTGCCACCCTTGAGATACATTTTCAACGGCACTAGCGTCAGTCCGTCCTGCTCCACGCGACTGGTGAGCTTGCGGATTTCCTTGCGATGGAGTAGCAGTTTGCGCGATCGGCGTTCCTCATGGTTAAACACCTGCGCAGTCGTACCATGGGGCGACACATGCACATTATTTAGCATCACCTCACCATTGCGAATCGACGCATAGCCATCCCGCAGATTTGCCCGACCTTCCCGAATCGACTTCACCTCAGTCCCCACCAGCACAACGCCCGCCTCGATCGTCTCCAAAATTTCATACTGAAACCGCGCCTGACGATTATCGGCAATAATTTTAAATCCATCTTCAGATTTCTTACTTTTGGCGTTGTTCTTAGTATTCATAGCACTGTACTATTCTTAATTCTCAATTCACTCTTCTCAATTCTAAAGCCCTGCAAACCATTCATAGCCTTGATCTTCCCAGAATCCCTTGACAGGGTTTAACCCGTAGTTGGCGGTGGCGATTAGCAAGGCCCGATCGGAGCGATCGCGTAACCACTGCGGCGGCACGAGGGTTTCGGTAAAGGTGAGGCGCGTGACCCACTTACTCAGCTTATACCCCAGTTTAATCGGGGAGGCCAGTCGGAGGGGCGCACCGTTGCCGGGGGGAATCGGTTGACCATTCATTTCATAGGCCAAAATCGTCTGGGGATGGACCAGGGACGCAATGTCCCAACTCTCATAATAGCCATCAGCGGATTGGATATAGACATATTTTACCGCGCTGGCAGGTTGGGCCAGCTTAACCAAATCTCTGAGAGGCACCCCCGCCCATTGCACGATCGCCGCCCAGCCTTCGACACAAACATGACGGATTACCATGGATTGGCTGGTCAAATTCGATAGCTCCGGCAGTGACAGGTTGAGGGGGTTCGCGACGGCACCATCGATCGTCAGACGGAAGGTCGCTGGATCGAAGTCCGGCACGTAGCGAGAGAAGCCATTGACCAGCAGTGCCTCAGGTTGGATACGATCGATGGAAAACTCAGGCACAGGCGTCTGCGTCCGCAGCAGCAGCGCTTCTAAACTTTCATTAAAGCCCTGGGTCCCAGCTCCCACCAAGGAAGCCAGATCCGCCGAGGCACAGCCATTCAGGGTCAACCCCATCAGTCCTAATCCGGACGCACTTGCTAGCCTTAAAAATTCTCTTCGTGCAATCATAGTGCAATCTCAATCAGGGAATGGATCCTGACATTAGAAAAGTCGTGTACTGTGAAAGGAATTAGAAACCATTCTTGTAAATAGTTGAATCCGGTCTCTACACCTTCCAGTGTATCTGGCCGTTGCCACCTTAGGACGCCCTGCTCTTCGTTTTCCATGACTTCTGCCCCACCGACTAAATCTTCCATCAAACACCCTCAACTCAAAACAGTCCTGGCGATCGCTAGTATTGTCCAGGTTTTAGCGGCGATCGGACTGGTGGGCTATCTCTCCTACCGCAGCAGCAGTAGTGCCTTGGAATCCATCGCCGATCGGGTGTTGGATCAGGTGAGCGATCGGGTCCTAGAGCATCTCGATCGATTTACCACCACCCCCAAAATCGTCACCGAACTCAACCAGCGAGACATCGAAGCTCAGCGTCTGCCTGCTGAAAACCTCAGCCTTTGGACCTCCCATCTGATTCGTCAAAGTAGTGTCTTCGATACCTTGAGTTACATCTACTTTGGCAACCAACAGGGGGAATATGCAGAGGTAAAAATCTACAAGCAGCGAATGTTCCGACTCGGCAAGTCCGTCGGGACCGAAGCTGAGCCAGAAATTGCGCTATACAATGTTGAGACCTCCGGTGAACTGGGCAAATTGGTGGAGAGAAAGAAGTATGACCCCAGGCCGCGTCCCTGGTTTAGAGCGGCGGTTGAATCAGGGAAGGCCACCTGGACCCCAATCTATGCGTTTGTCGAACAAAAGAAAACCCTAGGCATCAGCTTCGTTCGTCCTGTCTATAGTCCATCCGGTGCCGTTGAAGGGGTTTTAGGTGCAGACCATGCCTTGCTTCAGACGCAAGACTTTTTAAAAAGTCTCAAGATTTTACAATCCGGGAAAGTTTTTATTTTAGAAAAAGATGGCAACCTCGTTGCAACCTCGTCCAACCAGGATCCGTTTCGAGAGGATCTGAGTCGGATTTCTGGAACAGATTTTTCAGATCCCTTGATTCAGGCGGTTTCTAAAGATGTGAAGAAACAACTGGGGGGGAAGTTTGTCGTCGATCGTTCAACGAGCCTAGATTTTATCCACAATGGCGTCGCACAGTATGTGCGGGTCGTGCCCTTCAATGATGGCATGGGACTCGACTGGCTTGTGGTCGTGGTGATTCCAGAATCCGACTTCATGGCCGAAATGGAAGCCAACCGGAGAACGATTCTATGGGTCTGTATCGGCGCAACGATCGGGGCGATTTTGATCAGTCTCCTGATGTCTCGGTGGCTGTCCCGATCGCTCACCCATCTCTCCAATGCCAGTCAGAAGATCGGCAAAGGCAATCTCTCCGATCCGGTGCCGCCATTCCATAGCAGTTGGGAAGTCATGACCCTAGCCAGTAGCCTAGAAGAGATGCGGCAGGATTTAAAAATCGGGCGCGATCGGTTGGAAAACTATGCCCAAGATCTAGAGCGGGAAGTGGCCGACCGGACCCGAGATTTAGAAATGCGCAACCGCGAATTGACCGCCACCCTACAAAATCTACAAACCAGCCAAGATCATCTGATCCGATCGGAAAAGCTCGCCGCCCTCGGTCAACTGGTCGCCTCTATTGCCCATGAAATGAACACGCCCCTGGGCATCATTCGATCGTCCGTGCGCAATATTTCCAGCTTTCTGCGGAAGGACCTAAATGACTTCATGGTGATCTTCAAAGGTCTCGCCCCCGATCGTCGCCAAACCCTGATGCACCTCCTGCAGCAAACCCTCGAAACCGTCGCCGCCCTTGCACCACTCTCCAGTCAAGAAAAGCGTAAATTTCGACAACAGCTCACGCAAAATCTCATCGATTTAGAGATCGAAAATTCCCACTACATCGCCGATGTCCTGGTAGAAATCGGCATCTACGCCAATATCCAATCGTTCCAAGATCTCCTCCAAGCCGACGACAGTACGGAGATCCTATCAACGCTTTACCACATCAGTACGTCCCAGCGCAGCCTACAAGCGATCGAATCCGCCACAGACTCCGCCGCCCGCGTGATTCAAGCCCTGCGGACCTACAGCAGCCCAGAACTGTACCAAGCCTTTACCGAGATCGATCTGATCAACAGCCTCGAAACCGCCCTCACCCTCTATCAAGGCATTTTTAAACGCGGCGTCACGGTCTTGCGAAACTTCGAAGCGAAGCCCCAGATTTGGGCGTGCGGCGAAGAACTCAACCAAATCTGGACGAGCCTGATTCACAATGCCCTACAGTCCATGCACTACAAAGGCCATCTCACCATCAACGTGAGCCTCGAAGATGTGCCAGCAGCCAATCCCTCAGAAGCCAACCCATCAGAAGCCAACCCATCAGAAGCCAACCCCAACTTTTACAACGCGATCGTCCAGATCAGCAACGATGGTCCAGCCATTCCCCCGGACGTACAGCCTCACATTTACGAAGCCTTTTTCACCACCAGACCACCGGGGGAAGGCAAAGGGATGGGATTGACAATTGTGAAACAAATTTTAGAGAAGCATTACGGTACAATTTCGCTCATCAGTGATGAGGCGCAGACCACCTTCACGATCAAGCTGCCTTCTGATTTCAGAC
>JAAFJU010000296.1 GCA_013298165.1 Synechococcales cyanobacterium bin31.maxbin.ball.101
TTGGTGAAGGAGACTAAGCATGATGCTGACTTTTGGGCTACTATACGTTAGACAATAATTCTCTGAGTCTGTCGTTATTGCAATAGGAGTCAAATCAATGGCACGTCTTTCTCGTGGGTCATCCGGTGCCGAGGTTTGTTCATTACAAGAAAAACTCATTCAATTAGGGTTTTTGAATGCAACGGCTACAGGAAATTTTGGTCCCATGACAGAAGCCGCCGTTAAAGCGTTTCAAGCCCAGCATCCATGGTTAGTCCCGGATGGTGCTGCTGATTCTCAGACGCTTAGTGAGATTGATGATGCGATTTCAGTTGTGGATGGAGAAGCTGCCCTGCAAGAATTTGCAGCAGGTGGTCAGTCTTTAGCGATGAAATCCCTAAGGAAAGACGCCAACTTAAGTTTCGCCATTCAGAGACGGTTAAGAGCCTTAGGGTTGTATCCAGGTGGGAAGTTGATTGATGGTGATTTCGGTCCTGGCAGTCAAGCCGCGCTAGAAGCGTTTTGTGACCAAGTCGGTCTTGATATTTCCACACCGTTCCAACTGACTCCGATCGTCGCAGAGAAGCTATTAATCACTCAGCAGATTCCCTCAGTTTTAGATAATGCGCAAAATACGGATGGGATTACAACCGCATTCAATACCTTTGAGGAAGCCGTTGGAGCTGATGATGCAGAGCTTGGATTGCTAGACATGGGAGCACAATACTCTCCATTCAAGGCAACAATCTATCAGGGTCCAGAGTTCTTAGCCAAAACGCTCTCAGAAGGCGTCACCAGTTGCTCACCAGAAACCCTCAGTTTTTCGAATTATCCCAATCTTGGAACGCAACCCACGATCGATCCGAATGGTTTGGATTTCCTATCTTCTGATATTACAGAAGCCTGTCTGTGTCTGGGGAATTTTGATGGGGAACAGCTCACCACAAGCTGGTTGGGCAGACGACCTTTGGATCTCGTTGAATGTTGGAGTTCGACCAAAATCGTTCCCATTCTGAATGTTTTGTGCAAAGTGGGCAAGCGAGTTCCGGAGGATGCCAGTGACTTAATTCTGAAGAATACTGATAGTGAAAAGGGACAATCTGAACTTCTCAATGCCTTCGTTGATATCTGTGCCTATCGAGGCGAGGATCATCGATCGAATGCATTATCGGCAACCTTGAATGCATTTGAAAGCGATCGCGCCGGATGGATCAAACGCCAAACGGGGAATTCTAAACCGATTCAATTTGGGGGACGCTATGGGTTCGACGCCATCATGAAAGTCCCAGAAATTTGCGATCGATCGAACGACAACACCCTCTTAAACTTTCAATCAACTGCGATCGGCGGGAATTCAGTTTCGGTTTATGACTTAACCCGGTTGATGTCCTTGGTCGGATGGCATGGATTGCTTTCTAAGCCGCAGAAATTAGCAGGTATTTCCAATTCAGGGCTTGAGCAAGCCATCATTGCGCTAGGGACTGACACCGCGCGCTATATTGATGTTGCCATTTCGACCCTTGGGCTGGAACGGGTGCTGGAATCGGTGGTGGTGCTATCGAAACTCGGCTTTGGCGGTTCTCAAACTCGCAATGTCACCGAGATTGTTTATACGGCATTTGCTCAATTCATTGACAAACAGGATCCCAGTCAGCCCAAACTCCGATCGTTTGCATTCACCTTACGCACCAGCCAGCCGACCGGGGAAGGGGTCGGCATTCAAGTGGATACCACGATCGCCACGGCTGTCACAGAAATTGTTCGGCGGATTGTTACTGAAGATTTCTCTTGATCACTTATTTCGCAGCATTTGGACATTTGATGAATAAAGTGACTAATGTTTGATCGGTAGAGTGATGGTAAAGGTCGTCCCAACGCCGATCGTTGACTGACATTCCAACTTGCCCCCATGCCGATCGACGACAATTTGGTAGCTGATGGAAAGCCCCATGCCTGTGCCTTTGCCCACAGGTTTGGTGGTATAAAACGGATCGAAGAGTTTTGATAGGCTGTCCGCCGGAATGCCACTGCCATTATCTTGAATGGAGACGATGACCTGTTCCGATTGAGTTTCGATCGCCACTTTGATCCGAGGTTCAGTGATCTTACCCGCCATCCAATCCTCCTCCAAGGCATCGATCGCATTTGCAATAATGTTCATAAAAACTTGGTTCAGTTGTCCGGCGTAGCATTCAATTTCTGGCCGATCGCCGTAGTCCAGATCCAGGACGATTTCGGGCCTTGCATCCTTTGCTTTCAGACGATTTTGTAAAATCATCACCGTGCTGTCGATGCCTGTATGCAAATCTGCAATTTTGAATTCAGCCTCATCGAGCCGGGAGAAGTTCCGCAAGGACAGGACGATTTCACGAATCCGATCGGCCCCGACCTGCATGGATTTGACCAATTTGGGTAAATCATCTCTCAGGTAGTCCACGTCAATGTCGTCCATAATGTCCTGCAGATCTGATGAGGGATTGGCGACTTCGGCTTGGTAAGCGGCAATGAGACGAATCAAATCCTGGCTGTATTGCTCTGTATAGGTCAGGTTGCCGTAGATAAAATTGACGGGATTGTTGATTTCATGGGCGATGCCTGCGACCAGTTGACCGAGGGAGGACATCTTTTCGCTTTGGACCATTTGGGCTTGGTTTTTCTGTAGCTCTTGAAGCGCTTGGGCCAGGGCTTCGGTTTTGGCTTGCAGCTCTAGTTCAGCGGTTTTACGATCGGTGATGTTTCTCACAAAGCCTTGAATGCCCTTCACGCCTCCCGATTCATCTAAAATCACCGAGTGACTGGCCAAGACCCACACCCAATGCCCCTCTTGATGGCGGACCCGCAGTTCAATATTGTCGTGGGGAATCCGAGTTTGAATCACTTTTGCGAGCATGGCCTCGATCGGGGCCAGGTCGTCGGGATGAACGATATCCTCTAAGCCCTTCCCCAGACGACTCTCGACGGGATAGCCAAAAAATTGGGTGAACTGGGGAGCAATGTAGGTGAAGTAGCCTGCTAAATCGTGAATAAAGTAAATGTCGCTGACATGTTCAATCACCTCTCGAAAGCGGGCGTGGCTTTTTTGAATCTGGGCCTTGGCTTGGTGCAGTTCCCGCAGGTCTTCGATGGTGAGGATCAGTAAATTTTCAGAGGACTCTTGGAGGGGTTGGGTGGTGATGCGGACGGGAAAGGGGATCGCTGCACGATGACAGAAGGTATTGTCTATTTGGTTGGGACGTGAGACGGTGGGTAACTTAAAGTGCTGCTGAATCGTATGTCCTTGAATTTCCGCTAACTTGAGTCCGATCGATTGACAGTAGGACCGATTTGCCCAACGAATTGCCCCTTGACCATCACAGATGACCATGCTGATGGGAAGCAGGGCTAGAGGAGATGTCTCCCAAGAAATGGTGGTTTCAATGCAAGGAATCGCAGTGGACATAGTGATCAGAACCGATAGAAAACCGTGAGATAGAGCAAGATGAAAGGCGATCGCCGAAAAATCAGGCTAGAGTATTCGGGCAAGGCATTCGAACTAGGCATTCGAG
>JAAFJU010000254.1 GCA_013298165.1 Synechococcales cyanobacterium bin31.maxbin.ball.101
GGAGTTCTAAAGCGATATTGGACCAGTCCTGTAGGATGTTTTCCTCTGTAAAGCCAGACTCCAAAGCATGAATTAGTACGGGCATTTCCCACCCGGTCTCAACCACAGGGCGCAAATGATAAAACATCTGTTCCAAATGAGCGGAAGGGCGCTGGTCTGCCAGTCCCCAAAGCCTGAGATAGACCTGCCATGAGGTCTGAAAGTACTCCCTCACGCCATTACAAATCACGCCATCAAAATCAAAAGCCAACAAACTAGATGTCATCACTAATTCAAGATAGACGGACTAACCAGATGCCTAGAGCAGGTGGTGTCGGATATGCCGACCTTTCAAGGATAAAATAACTAGTTTTAAACTGGGGCGCTAGGATTCGAACCTAGGAATGCCGAGACCAAAACCCGGTGCCTTACCACTTGGCGACGCCCCATCGCGTTTCCACATGAAACAATATAGCAGACTTCTTCCCCGGACTGTCAACATCTTTCTTAATTATTTTGATGGAATTGAGATATTCACTCTCTGAAGCGGATGATTTTCCCTACGATCGGCTGGGGGAGGGGGTTGATCTTCCTTTTTAGCGTGTTACCTTAGGTGAAAGCGTTTAAGAAACCCGTGCGTTTTGAGGAGTTAGCCGAGTGAATGCAGCCGAACAAGCAAACACCCTGGAAACGGCTAGTAAAATTGCCACTGTTGTCAACATTTTCAAACGATCGTTCCCGGATGCGACATCCGACCTGAAGCCCTGGGCCAGCGATCCAGACACCCGCGAACAGGTGGACCCCCACTCCATTGATATGGGATTTCATTTTCCGGGTTGGAGCCGACGGTATCAATGTCGGAGTGTGTTAGTCCAGGTGCGGTTCTACAAGGATCCGGAGTCGAAGGAACGGCGGGCGATCGGGGCTGAGGTAGCGGGGTTTAATCACGTCGGAGAGCAGTGGCGACTGTCTACGGTGAAGGACTGGTGCTTTGTAGGAACAGCGATGCCCGCACCCGAGCCGCAGGGCGCACTGAAGGATTTTTGCCGTGAGTTGCTGATGGTTTTCAACCAGCATGAGGAACCCTCGTCAGTGTAGGACTCGCAATCATCCCGTCAATTTTTTCATAGGGTATTGGTCTGGCAGAAGATCACCCCGATGCAAGCCATCCTCACCAGTGGCCAGGACTTAATTTGCTGGGATTTGCGTTGATGGTCGTGCGTGAGAAGCTTCAGCAAGATCTGTAAAAACAAAAGCAGGACGATCGCCCTGCTTTTGCTGTTTGGATGTTCAAAGCCCCCAGAATATAGCCCTTACGGGCATCTAAGAAAGGAGGTTGGGGGCCGTTCGCCAGAGGTTGAAACGTTGGGATGCTATTTGATGGCCTTACTCGGTGATCTGTTGAGCAATGGGCGTCAAAACCGTCTTTTCCTTGACGTTGCGCTTCGTGACGACCCACTCTGTATTGCCAATCAAATGGTCATAGACGGCAATAATTGCAATCATGCTCTTGAAGACGCAGTAAAACGGAATGAAGACGCAATAGACCAAGTAAGCCCAAAACGGCTGCGGGTTGCCTTTGTGCCGGACAATCCAAGCGGCGATCGCCTGCGTCGGGCCACTCATCAAAGTCAACGCCGTCGTCAACCAGAAATAAACCGGATCAATCTCAGGCATCTCAGCTTGACTCAAACTCAAGCTCAACAAAATCGGGAAGGTCTGTAGGGCGACAAAGTGGAAGGTGGCACTGAACACCAAAAGCATCGTCCAGTAACCTTTCTGCCAAGGATCTAAAAATTGAGACTTCAACAATGGGATCTGATGATCGATCGCCACTTCCGTCCAACCCTGCGCCCAACGCTTGCGCTGAGACCAGAAGGATTTCAAATCTTCCGGTGCGAGTTCAGTGGTAATAATTCTGGGATCGTGAACGATTTGATGGCCTTGGAGCATGGCCCGCAGACTGGCATCAATATCTTCTGTCAGCATCTCCGGTGAAAACTTCACCTGCTTCAAACTCGATGTCCGCCAATACCCATTGGATCCGCAGAAAATTCCGGTATCGAACAGCAGAGATTTTGCAGGATGGCTGGCACCGTACATACATTCAAACTCGACCGCAATCATCTGGGTCATGAAGCTCAAGCCGTAGTTCCGGATCACGTTACGACCCTGAACCGCAGAGTAGCGACCCGTCGAGAGCCAGTTCCAAGCAATTTCAAAGCTATCGGGGCTGGGGCGATGGTCGGCATCGAGTATTCCAGTGATTTCGCCACTCACCATTTTCATCGCGGCATTGAGATTCTCAGCCTTCGATCGGCTCCCTTCCACCCGCAGCAGTTTCAACTCAGGATTTCGTGCGGCTAGCTCAGCCAACTCAGCTTCGATCACAGGCAAATCGATCGGTGTGTTGTACGCCAGCACTAGCTCAAACCCATTGGGCGATCGCTGCATCGTATCGAGAATATAGGTCAGGGTCTCCATGATGATGCTCTGCTCGTTGGGCAGATAAGCGGCAACCACCAGAGAACAACTGGGTAAGCCCTGGTCGAGTTCGCTACCTACGGGAAGGAAAAACGCTTCATTGCGGCGGCGGAGTCTCAGGACGCGCTGAATAAGTCCCAGACGAGGACGCTTGCTGACTCGCTTGTTGCTGTAGGTGAGGGCCGTGGCGATCGCTTCTCCCATCACAATGATGGAGGTCAAGAAGTACAGCACGGGAATCATCCAATGCAGGGCTAGAAGGTTGCCTTGATTATGCAAAATGAAGTAGTAGACGATCGCCGGAAGACCGATGACTACGACATGAGTGAAGATAATCTTGTCGAGAATCGCCCCAAACATCACAAATGAGGACTTGAACGGGTTGGGGAATCGGAAGTTTCTCAACATTTGGTTTCTTAGCAGACCCTTTTGCATGGTTAAGTGTTGTCAGAAGCAAGGGAGACGGAGATCTCAGGACTCGAAAATGGCCGTCGTAACGGATGCAAGGAAAGCTTTTCAAAAGCCGATCGTTATGGAGCTTAGCTCAGTCCTGTAATGACTTACATCGCTCTATCGACACCTAACTTCCGAATACTTCACAAATTGATACCCGTACGAAACTGTTTGTAGCATACTCTAAGAACCCAATGGGGTGATCACCGATTCTCAGAAATCCCCCCAACTAGGAAGCTTCCGATCGATTTTCACGAAACCCTCTTGTTAGAAAGGCTCCTTGGGCTTGCATTGATATGATCCATGACCTGAGATAGGTTTTCCGGACGTCCTCTAATTTTTTTTTGAGACTTCATATAAAGATTCCCGTAAATCTACAGTCTCTTGTTTGAAATCCTGAGATTTACGCTGGATTAATCCATCTTTCTTTCAGTATCTCTGCGGTGGGAGATTATCTTTTTCCTTTTCATAATGAAGACCTGTCGTTCTAGGTTGAAATCCAACCTAGGTGCTTCATACAATGTAATGCGACTGGGTGTTACTGAAGAGTGTTGTAGTGAGTCCTAATAGGGCATACCCTGTTTAAATCAAGTCTAAGTTTATGCAGATTTTAGTCGGATTGTTACTGGTCGTCTATTCAGTTGTGTCGCCAGTCTTGTTTTTTAAGTGGGTGGAGTTGATGCGGCGCGATCGGCATGTCTCTCGTCATGAACGCCTGTTGTCGAAATGTGTGGTCTTGATAGCAACGGCATTTTGGCCGATCGTGTTGCCGTTGACTTACCTCGAATTATTGGAACGGGTTCGGCGTCAAGAGCAGTTCAAATCGAACAATTAAATTTAAGTTAAATCTTCAAACATGGGTTGTGGCGCTTATTTCAGAATTTTTTAATCTTAAAAAATATTAATTTGTTGTGCAGATGGCAGTTTATTGTTTGGATCTGCTCTAGGTTTATGAGGTGACTAATTGCCTTGCCATAGTCACAAGGTAGTCGCTCACTCAATGTGTAGACTAGAATGACTCATGAACTGCTGGTGCAGTCTGTGAGGGGATTTGTTGGATTTATTACTAAGAATATATTATTTGTGGGAAGCCTAATTAAGGTCTGTGTCTGGCATGGGATTCTGTTGCCGACATGAGGGTCTTATACGGAGGAACCAATTTCTGGGGCGAATTTTAGCTGTGGAGCCGACTCTACGCTAGAAGAAACACCTTCCTGTTTTAGCCCGTCAGCTAACTCCGTCGGTTAAGGGAGGAGCAGTTTTATCTCTCCGAACGGGTGCTGGAATGAGTCGTATTCATGAGAACTCTTCCGGTGCGATATACCACCTCTGAATCCATGTCTTTTTTTTGGAGAGGTTTGAACTGTGAATGTTTTGTCAATGCTTGCGCGACTTCAGGCCACGCTCGATCGGACGGATCTGGTGCGCCAGATGTTGTTAATTCCGAGTCGCACATCTGAAATGTCGAGTCTGGGAGCGGTGAATTTGGTGGTGGGATACTCTGGGTCTGAAAAGAGTCAGGCTGCGCTGGATTTGACCCTATGGATTGCCCATCAAACCAAGATCGCGACGACTCAGCCTGTGACGGTGCAGGTGGTCTATGTGGCGGAAGAGTCAAAAGTGGCGACCTGGTCTCGCTCAACCCATCATCGTTCGACGGGTCGGACATCGGTGCTGGCGATGCCGGAACAGCGATCGATTAGTCAGGAGGCGCTCGATCGGGCGACTCAGTTTGAGCAGGCCGATCGGATTTTGTGGCAGGCTCGTTGCCTTGCAGAGGAATGGCGGGGGGCGCTGAAAACCCACCTGCGATTTGGTCAAGTGGCGGGTCAGCTATTGGAGGTGGCCTATGCGGAAGAGGCGAGTTTGTTGATTTTGGGCTGTGAATCTTCGCACAATCCGTTGGTC
>JAAFJU010000004.1 GCA_013298165.1 Synechococcales cyanobacterium bin31.maxbin.ball.101
ACCCAAAGGCGACCAGCCCACTGCGATCGCAGCTATGGTGAAGTCGATCGAAAGTGGGGTTCAGTATCAGACTTTGCTGGGTGCAACGGGAACTGGGAAAACCCATTCGATCGCCCGTGTGATCAATCAAGTCAACAAGCCAACCCTGATTTTGGCTCACAATAAAACGCTTGCAGCCCAACTCTGTAACGAATTGCGCGAGTTTTTTCCCGATAATGCGGTGGAATATTTCATTAGCTATTACGACTACTATCAGCCCGAAGCCTACATCGCTGTCAGCGACACCTTCATTGAAAAAACCGCTTCGATCAATGAAGAAATTGACATGCTGCGTCACTCTGCGACTCGATCGCTGTTTGAACGACGGGATGTGATTGTGGTGGCCTCGATTAGCTGTATCTATGGTCTGGGAATTCCGACGGAATATTTGAAGGCGGCGATTCCGTTTCGGGTGGGGGAGGAGGTGAATCAGCGACAGATTCTGCGGGATCTGGCTTCGATTCAATATACGCGGAATGATTTGGACTTGGGGCGGGGGAAGTTTCGGGTGAAGGGGGATGTCTTAGAAGTGGGTCCTGCCTATGAAGATCGGATTATTCGGATTGAGTTCTTCGGCGATGAAATCGATGCGATCAAATACGTTGATCCGGTCACAGGCGCGACGTTGCAAAATTTGGAAACAATCAATGTCTATCCTGCCCGTCACTTTGTCACCCCAGAAGACCGACTGGAAGAGGCTTGCAATGCGATCGAAGCTGAGATGAAAGTTTCGCTTGAGATTATGGAAGCGGAGGGAAAACTCGTGGAAGCGCAACGCTTAGAGCAACGGACCCGCTATGATTTAGAATTGCTGCGGGAAGTGGGATTTTGTCAAGGGGTGGAGAACTATTCCCGACATCTGGCGGGACGGGCGGCGGGGGAGTCCCCGGAATGCCTTGTGGATTACTTCCCGTCGAATGAATGGCTTTTGGTGGTGGACGAATCCCATGTGACCATTCCCCAAATTCGGGCTATGTATAACGGCGACCAAGCGCGTAAAAAGGTGCTGATTGATCATGGTTTCCGATTGCCGAGTGCGGCGGACAATCGACCGTTGAAGGCGGATGAGTTTTGGGAGAAGGTGAAGCAATGTATTTTCGTTTCGGCGACACCGGGGGATTGGGAGCAGGAGATTTCGGGGGAGCATATTGTGCAGCAGGTGATTCGGCCTACGGGGGTGCTTGATCCGGAGGTGTTTGTGCGGCCTAGTGAGGGGCAGGTGGATGATTTGCTGTCGGAGATTCAAATGCGGGTGCCGAAAAAAGAGCGGGTTTTGATTACCACTTTGACGAAACGAATGGCGGAGGATTTGACCGAATATTTCCAGGAACGCAGTGTGCGGGTGCGCTATTTGCATTCGGAAATTACGTCGATCGAACGCATTGAAATTCTTCAAGATTTGCGTGAAGGGGTGTTTGATGTTCTGATCGGGGTGAACCTATTGCGAGAAGGATTGGATTTGCCGGAGGTTTCGCTGGTTGCCATTTTAGATGCCGATAAAGAAGGCTTTCTCCGAGCCAGACGATCGCTGCTTCAAACCATTGGCCGTGCGGCTCGCCATGTGGAAGGGAAGGCGATTTTGTATGCCGATCGAATGACGGACAGTATGGCGATCGCGATTGAAGAGACGGCTCGAAGAAGAGAAATTCAGATTGCTTATAATGAGAAGCATGGGATTACGCCGACTGCGATTATTAAACGATCGACCAATTCAATTTTGGCATTTTTGGATGTGTCGAGACGGCTCAATTCTCAGGAATTGGAACAGGTGGTGGAACATGTTTCGGATATTCCATTGGAAAATATTCCTGCGTTGATTCAGCAGCTTGAAGCATTAATGAAAGAGTCGGCGAAGAAGCAGGAGTTTGAAGAAGCGGCGAAATACCGCGATCGGATTAAGAAGTTGCGGGATAAGCTGACGGGGACGCGATCGTAGGTTGGGTTTGGGCTTCGGCTCCGCTCAGCCCGCGAGATTGGTCCGCGAGCATTTTGAGTTCTAGAGTTGAGGGGTTCCAGATTCGAGGGGTGAGCGGAGTCGAACCCCGGCTGGGTTTGGGCTTTGCTGACGCAACGCTTCGCGAACGGCTCCGCTCAGCCCACGAGACTTCTTTGAGGGGTGAGCGGAGTCGTAGCTTGCGTCCGTAAGGACCACCCCGGGCTACGTTCACTCACAGCTATTCAACTTCGCCGATCGAACCACGATCGCATTCACGGCTTTCATCTGTTCACTCAGTGGAACGGTGGCGTGATTGAGTAAAATGCTAAAGACGATCGGTTGAGTGTCTTTCGGTGTCACATAACCGGAAAGTCCGATCGCACCTGTGAGGTAGCCTGTTTTAGCGCTGACGATGCCTTCTGCAGCGGTGCCTTTGAAGCGTTTGTGTAATCCGCCGCCAGTGCTACTGCTGGGTAATGATTTGCGAAAGGTTTCATCATCTTTCATCGCTTGTAAGACTTGGACGATCGCCTCCGCACTGACCCAATTGCGCCGAGCTAGGCCCGAGCCATCCACTAATTTATAGCTATCGGGATCGACCCCCATTTTCGTTAACGTTTGAGTCAAAACCGTAAGACCCCGATCGGACGTGAAACCATTGCCGATCGGTTGATTATCAGTTGTGCCCAATTGTCGCAGGAGACTTTCCGCATAGAGGTTGTTGCTGCTCTGATTGGTTTCTTGAATCCAATCGGAGAGTGGGGGGGAGGTGATGGTTGCGATCCCCCTAGCCCCCTTGGGAAGGGGGGACATGAGGGAAGAAGAATTGATAGTTGTAGGTGCGGTCGGTTCGGAAATCCCCCTTGGGAAGGGGGATTTAGGGGGATCGATCGTCCCCACAACAATACCAACCGATTCAAATACCCGTCGGAGTCGATCGGCGAAATTCTGAGTTGGTTTTAGCACTG
Source organism: Synechococcales cyanobacterium bin31.maxbin.ball.101 (assembly GCA_013298165.1). Taxonomy (GTDB): domain Bacteria; phylum Cyanobacteriota; class Cyanobacteriia; order Leptolyngbyales; family Leptolyngbyaceae; genus JAAFJU01. Next base: position 2,944 of record JAAFJU010000004.1, read on the forward strand.
AAATGCCCACAGATTCAGCTTCTGCGCCGACGTGTAATTGTGCTGTAATTCTGACGAGTCCAGGTTCAGGTTGCGTGATCGTGACGGATTCGGGTTGGTCGATCGCAACGGTTTTTGTCAAATTCTCAACGCGGTAGTTCTTTGCGTTCTCGGGTTCGTTCCATTTGATGATCAATGGCTGGCCGATCGTTGTGGGCGTTAAGGTCAGTCCGATCGCGTTTTCATTCAGAATTAACCCGCTAATCGGTGGAGCATAATCTGCTTGAATATCTTCCCATTCCCAAGATGGATTAATCCAATCATTGCCGTAATAGCGATCGTCCAAAGTCAACGTTTTTATTTGGGTGATATTTCGATCTTTTAGAGATTTTGCTAACTGTTCTAGGTGCTTATCTTGAAGCGTCGGATCGCCTTGACCCACTAGGCGAAACTCGCCGTTTCCGAGATCATAAATTGAGGTGTTAACCGTGAAACTTAAGGGAAGCGATCGGAGCGCGGCGGTTGTGGTGAGAATCTTTGCGTTAGAAGCTGGGATGAGGAGTCGCTCTGCATTGTGGCTGTACAATGTGTTGGACTTGCTATCTTGGATTAAGACCCCAAACTGGGCATAACGAAACTTTGGCTGCTTAACGATCGCATCTATATCTCGCACGAATGCCGGACAGCGCCTCGCATCAAAGCCCCCAGAATTGGGGGTTTGGGGGCCTGGGTCTGTGGCAACAACCGATCGGATTTGCGGTGCAGCGATCGCAGGCAATCCTAAGGCCAGAATTGCGCTAATTACGGGCATAATGAGTAAACTTGAGCGACAAATCATAGAACGGCTCAGGATAAGTCAGACATGAGCCATCATAAACCAAAATCAATCCCCACTTGGACGCCGATCGCTGTGCGGTCTGTGGAATTGAGTCGTCCGTTAGTGGCGATCGAGGATGTGCAAGCGTTTGCGGTGGTTCGATTGTTTTTGTTTTGGAACGATGTTCCGGTGGCTTGGGTTGATTTTGCCAATCAATACCAAACGATTTCGGTGGCGCGATTAGAACCGATTATTGCTGCACAGTCCTGGGAAAAGCCTGTTGAAACCGATCGGCTCAGCGATGCCATTCCGGTTTCGATCGTGATTGCAACTTGCGATCGGCCCGAAGCGCTAACCCAATGTTTAAGGGCGATTCTGGCACAGCGGACGATGCGATCGGTTCAAATTCTCGTCATCGATAACCGACCGGATTCTGGCCAAACCAAACCTGTAATCGATGGGCTTGAAGTTCCCAAACCATTTACGCTGACCTACATTGCAGAATCCCGTCCCGGGGGATCGTTTGCTCGGAACGCGGGATTTCGGGCTAGCACGGGTGAGATTGTGATGACGGTGGATGATGACGTGACGGTGCCACCGGACTGGTTAGAACGAATCCTAACCCCTTTTAATGAGTTGTCTGTTGCGGTCGTGACCGGAAACCTGTTGCCGGGAGAACTTGATACCCGATCGCAGCAAATCTTTGAAAACTACGGCAATGGTGGCTTAGGTCGTGGATTTAAATCCTTTGAAGCCGATCGCGCTTGGTTCGATCGGCAGCGCTTAGCCGTTCCGACGTGGGAATTGGGGGCGACAGCGAATGCGGCGTTTCGATCGGAGATTTTTCGCGATCGGCGCGTTGGTCTGATGGATGAAGTCTTAGGGCCAGGAATGCCATCGGGCGCAGGTGAAGACCTGTACTTTTTCTATCGCATTTTAAAAGCAGGCTATCGTCTGCGCTACGAACCCCTTGCCTGGAGCTGGCACCAGCACCGTCGCACCATGGCTGAACTCAAACGTCAGTTGTTTAACTATGGCAAAGGCAACATTGCTTATCATAGTACGGCTTTGATCTACGATCGGGATCTGCGAGTATTACCCATGGTATTTATTTTTCTACCCATTTATTATTCCAAACAAATTCTGATTGCCATGTTTATCGATCGTCGCTATCCATTGTCCTTAAGATTAACTGAAATTGCAGGACTCTTTGCAGGGCCTTGGGGTTACTGGCGATCGGTCCGATTGATTAAACGGATTGGGCGAGGCGATCGGTTCTAACCACACTGCCTGATATCCCTCAAGGTTCTTCGATAGAATCAGAATCCATCGATAACAACTGTGATACTTGCTTCGAAATTTCAGGCAATATGTCATTGACAATGCTCCACAGAAGTTCATGATCAACTTCAGAATAACGATGAGCAATAATATTGCGAAGACCAATGGTATTGCGCCAATCAATCTCTGGATGCGCTTGTTGAAAGTCCCGCGAGACATGCCGTGCAGCCTCTCCCAAGATTTCAAAATTACGTTCCACAACGCGCTGTAACCAAAGTGTCTCTAAATATGAATCTTCAGAAAATCCCACCATAAAGCTCTGGATTTCCTCGATCGCCTTTTTCATATCCCACAAGGCTTCAATTTCGTCCTCATTAGGCTGCATAAATCACTCGGTTCGATCGTAAAATTTTGGCTCGGCGGTAAGGATTATTGAGCAGGTTTTTGCGAACGATATCGACTTCCCGCTGGAAGACCGATCGGAGCCTCGACTCAAGTGCCGTCCAATCGTTCCAGGACAACCGATATCCCGATCGAAAGACGACTAACAGATCGACATCACTGGGATCATCCCCGCCCATCCGAAAGTCCTCACGCAACGCAGACCCAAACAGTCCCATTTCTACAATTTGAAACTGCTGACAAATCGCAGTTAGATCCTCCGGATTAACGTTCAACCGTGATTGTAGGATTTCCTCAACAGTCATTTCTAGGACTGAATTAGACGGTGGCTGCAATTGTTCTGAGAGAAATGTCATCTTTCACCTCAAGCTAGATGTCTTCAAGCTAGATGTCTTTGTCCTTATTTTAGCTGAATTAAGGATTCCTTGGATGCTCAAGCTCAAACCGATCGATCGCCGCCGCAAAAATCGCCGCCCAATCATACTGCTTCTCCACCAGTTCCCGCCCCCGTTGTCGAAACGCTTGACGCCGATCGCGATCCTTCAGTAACTCCAGCGTCGCATTGGCAAACTCCTGAGGCCGATCGCGCACCCACAACTCCCGACCATCTGTCACCCTAATTCCCTCACAGCCCAAACTCGTGGTGACGATCGGCAACCCCAGCGCCATCCCATGCAAGATCTTGATCCTCGTGCCACTGCCGATTCTCAAGGGCACCACCGTAACACAGCATTGTCTGGCCACTTGGGTCATATCGGCTGGATTTGCGATCACCTTAATGCGCTTGTCCTGGGCCAAATCCAGCATCATCTGCGGTGGCTCTGCACCCGCAATCCAAAACTGCACCTTGGGATCTTGTTCCCAGATCAATGGCAGAATGTCTTCAACAAAATACTGCACGCCATCAATATTGGGATAATAGCTCAGCGTTCCGATGAATAGCACAATCTTATTGGCATTGTCGGGTAATGGTGAAATAGTTTGGGTGTCAACGCCATTGCTGACCACGATCGTCTTCCCAATCCCACAGTGTTGCTCTAGTATTTCTCGATCGAGTTCACTCACCACCATTCTTAGCGGGAACTTGGGCCAAAGCGATCGTTCATACTCCGCTAATAAATCTGCTTCCTGCAATCCCCCGAGGAATCCTTGAAACGCAGCGTTCTGACTGGAGAGACGCTGAAGCTCGGTTTCGCTCTGGCGTTGGACCGATCGTCTGAGCAGTTCTGATTCAATGTTGTGTTCGCCTAAAATGTGAAATGCATTGGGAAACCGATCGTGGTACTGAGCCATTTGGATAAAGTCTGTCAATACAAAATCAAACGGGACTTGGCTCAGTTTTTGTAGTACCCGATCCATTCGCGCACTGCTGTAGCGATGGATGAGACGTGGTTGATTCGCGATTTTGGGCGGACAGTCTCCCATGAGAACTGTTGCCGAAAATTGACAGTATTGCGACAGCGGTTGTTCAATCCAAAAGCCACGCTTCTGAAAAATAAATGCAACCACCGTCACATCATAGGTCTGACTCATCGCCTTAATTTCATTAAACATCCGAACAATGCCGCCCGTTGTGGGTGGGTAAGGCGGATAGGGCATGATCATCAGCATTCGACGTTTTGCCGATCGCTGTGTTTTTGCGAGGTTGCAAAATTCATCAAGGCGTTGATCTTGTTTTCGGATATGTTTGGCATAGATCAGACATATGTGCAGATAGAGAAACCAAGGCGATCGGCGCAGGGTTTTACGATATAACCGAATCGCGGACTCCGTGTCTCCGATCGCCAACCAAGCCTCTCCTAAAAAGTAACTAATCCAAGCCTCATGCGGCAGCGATCGTTGCGCGAGTAGTAAGGTTTGGATCGCAGCTTGCCATTGCCCTGTTTTGACGTAAGCAATTCCTAAACTGTAATGAAGGTGTGGATTTTCCGGATCAAGGCCGATCGCAGTTTGATAAGTATCCAGTGCCTTCTGCCATTCTTCTTGCTGACCGTAACATTGCCCAAGCTTGTGATGAAGATGGGGATTGTTGGGCGCTAGGTCGATCGCCCCTTGATGCGCTTCGATCGCGGCTTCCCACTGTCCAATCGATTGATACGCCTCGGCTAAAATATGCTGACGTTCAATCTGAAGCTCGGGGTTTTCCAATCCTTGAAGGGACTGACAAAGTTCGATCGCTCTATGGGGTTGACCTGATTTAAAAAAAGCTTGAGCGAGGTTCAACACCTCACGAGTTTTGTGGCTGGATTTGCGGAGGAGGAGATGGAGTCGTAGTCTCCAGAGACGCTGATGAAATTTGGGCAGATGGGTGGCCTTTACCTCATCTAGGAAATCGATCAAGGCAGTGGTTAAGACTTGGCGGAGCGGCAGACGATCGTTCATAAAGCCGTAGCAATGCAATACCCGACATCATACTCGAAGGCAAAAAATAAAAAACCTCAACCGAAGTCGAGGTTCATCATCAGGGTGCATCTACCATTCCTCTATACCCATAGAAGGAGACGTTATCCGGAAGAAATATTGGGTTCTCAAAAAAAACTTTTGCAGATTAGTCCGATCGTTTTCGCGGAACAGGTTTTGAAGATCCGTTCTTCTGGCCTGGGCGACTGGTCCGATCGTTCCGACTGCCCCGATCGCCCTTATCCCGTTTCACAATCCCAAATGCCTCATTGTAAACCCGCTCATTCGCTTCGGCGGATTGAAACAGATCGACGATCGGCGCTGGATAATCGACCCCCAGCCGCAGATCAAACCGTTCCTGTTCGACCTTTTGCAACTGCCAGACTTCATGGATCTTAGCGCCAGGAACCTTGGCCAGCACAGGGAGCCAATGCTTAGCGTAGTCACCTTGCGGGTCGTAATCCTTGGACTGCTTGGTGATATTAAAAAACCTGAATCCGCGAGCATCATTGCCTACGCCTGCGGTGTAGTTCCAGTTGCCCCAATTGCTGCATACGTCATAATCAACCAGCAGCGACTCAAAATACTCCGCTCCCATCCGCCAATCAATCCCCAGATTTTTCGTGAGGAAACTCGCCACATTTTGCCGTCCGCGATTTGACATAAAGCCCGTCGCCGCTAGCTCCTGCATATTCGCATCCACCAACGGAAACCCCGTCTTCCCCTCACACCACAACTCAAACCGCGTCCAATCCTGCTTCCAAGGAATCCTAACACCCTGCAATCCTTCAACTTTAAACAGTTTCGAGCCATGTTTTTCGCAGATAAAGCGGAAGTAATCGCGCCACAGCAATTCAAAAATCAACCAATAGGTCGAGTCATTGCGCACCTTTTTATCTTCATACTCATCCACCTGCCAATACAAATACCGGGGCGACAGACAGCCGATCGCCAGCCAAGGTGAAAACTTCGTCGAGTCGTTCGGGTCGAGCATTCCATTGCGCGTCTCTTTGTACACCCGCAACCGATCGCGCTGCCAAATATAGTCCTTCACCCGATCGAATCCCGCCGTTTCGCCCCCTGTAAAGCTCATCTGCTGCCGAGAATCCGGTTCTGCTGCCACGAGTCCAAACGTTTCTAGCGTTGGAATCTCGCCCGGTTCAATCGATTCAGGCAAGGCCGAAAGGCGCTGCGGCGACGGTAATAGCGATCGGACGTTACAGCCTTGTTCGACCTGTTTGCGAAAGCTGGTAAATAACTCGGGTAACTCACTCACCGAAAACGGCAACTCATCGGGATGGTACAGCGTCTGTCCCCAAAATGATTTGGTGGGAATCCCAAGTGGCTCTAATACTTGCTCTAGCCCTTGCTCAACCTTAAGCTCTTCCGCCGTGACTTCCTTGTGAAAGTAGACGGCGGATACTTCTAATTCTTGCGCTAATTTTGAGACTTCTACTTCCGGCAAGCCCGATCGCACCACCAGGTCACTGCCCAATGCTTTCAGCGAAGCTCTCAAATCCGCTACGGCTTCCAGCAAAAACTTCGCCCGAAACGTCCCCGTCTTCGCAAACCCAAAGCTGGTTTTACCAAACTGCCGATCGTCAAAGCAATAAACCGGAATCACCTTCGCGCCGGATTTGGTTGCCTTAACGAGAGGTTCATGGTCATGAATCCGCAAATCATTGCGATACCAAAGGATGATGCGTTTTTCTGCCATGAAACCTCACAAGAGCTAAGAATTAGTACATGCCGGAACTAAAGAGTCCCGCCTGAGATTGAACCAAATTTTGAGCAAACTGAAGCGCAAAAATGGCCAACATTGACGAAATATCGAAACCACCCAAGGGAGGAATGATCGATCGGAAAATATTCAAGTAGGGATCCGTCAACTGGGCCAAGGTTTCCCAAGGTTGGTCGTACCAGTTGATGCTGGGCAACCAAGTCAACAGCACGCGAATCAACAGTAGGGTGCTGTAGATGCCCAAAAATGCAGAAATAACGGTGATGGGATTTAAACTTGCACTCATGGCGCGATCTCCTTCAAATGAAATGGATTAGAACAATCTGTTTAATAGTAACGAGTTTCCCATGGTTCAAGCAAAATTTGCTACCTAGCCGAACCCCAGATATCCCCACCCCAATGCGTCCAGCGGGTTTGGAAGATGGTTTAGGAATCGTCTGAATGGGAGTGATCCAAGACCGATCGCACGGCATCCGGTCCCTGATTGACCTGTTTAAGCTGATCTCGGACATCATCGATCGCATCATTGAGTTGCGCAATTTTGTCCTCTAAGCTTTTCCGCGCCGACTCCGCCGACACTTCAAAACTCTCTGAGGGCGCGACGCGCAGCGATCGTTTGGCAGATGACTTGGGCTTGAGGTCCGGCGGACTCTTTGCTTCAAACTCGTCGGCATCCATCTCAACTCGATTTGCCAAAATCGATCCCAGCACACCGCCCACCACACCACCCAGCAAAGCACCCAATAGAAACCCGCCAGAAAAATTGTCCTGCTGACTCATAATTCCATCCTCTTCCTATTAGAATCCCGTTAGGTCCCGAAGGTTCGATCGCCCGCATCCCCCAGACCCGGCGAGATGTAACCCTGTTCATTTAAGGTCTCATCGATCGCGGCGGTAAAGATCGTCAGGGTCGGGTAGGTGACGCTGAGCTTTTGCAGAGCTGCATGGGCTGCAACCACGGACACAATCCGCACGTTAGCCGGATCAATGCCACGGGTCGTCAGCTCATCCATCGCCACCGTAACAGTGCCTCCGGTCGCCAGCATGGGATCTGTAATCACCACGCGGGTCTGGGGATTAAACCGTTCTGGGAATTTATTTAGGTAGCATTTAGGCTGAAGAGTCGCCTCATCACGAACAATCCCCAAATGGTAGATCGAAGACAGCGGCAGTAGCGCCTGTGCCCCATCCAAAAGTCCCAATCCCGCCCGCAAAATCGGCACAACGACCACCGGAATTTCCGGATTAATAAAGGTGGCAGGACAAGGTGCGAGGGGCGTCTGCACTGTGGTGTCCGTCGTGGGAAGCCAGTCACGCACGGCTTCATAGGTCAACCATCGGCCTAATTCTGTCATGGCACTTCGGAATAATGCAGAAGGAGTCCCAGCATCACGAGCCACTCCAAGCCAATGCTTAATTAGAGGGTGCGGGGGGACGTAAACACGAAGTTGAAGGGTCATGACAGTATTTTTATCTCGATCGAGAGATTCAGGCAAACGAATGGCTCAATTTAAGCCAAAATCATCATACTGCCTTCCTGTCCGATTTCCGATCCAACTCTCGCCTGAGGTTGTGAGGTGACAAGATGGTGACGAAATCAGAGTCATGGGCTATTCACGAGCCATAACGATCGCCCCGCAATTAAGCTCCAGCCCATCGACTCAAATCAATGATTATTCAAGTATTGTGCAAAACGGTATCAACTGATACAAATTAATTCTGGTTTCTGTAACGACTATGGTTGCGGTGTAAATGGTAATTCTGCAGCCGATATATTTTCATTCCTTCTTCTTACAAAATCCGGGTTTCCGCTACGAACTTTACGGAATTTGAAGAGAGGGATGGGTATCTTGGATTTATGAAACCGGATACGCAATCCTGCGGGATAACTGTTACCGGATACGCAACGTTCAGGTGATACCTTCTATGTCCGAATTGAACATGTCTGACTTAAATTTAGCTTCTCCCTTTCATGCTCCGTTGGGTGCTCCAAACCCTACTTTTCTAGATACCATTCTCAAGCCCGTTCGCAACTGGCTTGATGGCGTGGAAATCGCCGATCGAGATACAGCACATCTGCTCTGCAAGCTGATTCCAGCCCAATGCCCGTTTGAACGGGACATCGTGGTTTTGGGTCACAAACTAGCCCATATTCCGCCCATGTGTAAGATCAATCCGCTCTATGAGCAACTGGTTGGATTACGCTTTCGATCGCTCTGTTATCTCGTTGATGTCTGCGGTGAAAACCTGTAGATTGTTGACTTGGATTTCAGATTTAGTGACGAAAGATACGGAATGGATTTCGATACATATTGCGACACATAAGGATGTATCCAATACGTCAAACTAATTACACAACGGATGTAATTAGTGATTGGATATCAGGGTTTGATGTTTTTTAACAGTTTGACCAAGGCTTCCTTAAGCCTTTAATATTTTTTCAATTTCAGTTTGATTGATTTGTTTTCCGATAAAGACAAGTTTGGTGAGTCGGGGTTCTTCGACTTTCCAGGGACGATCGTAAAAATCTTCAAACCGCGATCCCACCCCTTGGACCACTAGACGCATCGCTTTATTGGGAACCGAGACAAATCCCTTGACTCGATACACCTCCTGAGCCGCCACGATCGCTTCTAATCGTTGGCGTAGTACGGCGGGATCGAAGCTGGCTTCAAGCACAATGTGCGTGGAGTCAATTTCGTCGTCGTGGTCATGCTCTTCTTCAAAGTCGTGGTGGCTAGGCCGATCGTCCAGATGATCTTCGACAGCGGCATTGAAGCCCAAGAGCAGGTCGTTGGGTAGGTCTGCGCCTGTGCGACCATGGGCAACCATCTTGACGGCGCGGGGCAGTTCGGCCTGGACGAGGGTTTGGACGGCGGCGAGTTCGGTGTCTGTGACGAGATCGGTTTTGTTCAACACCACGAGGTCGGCGCAGGCGAGTTGATCTTCGAAGAGTTCCTGGAGAGGTGTCTCGTGGTCGAGGTTGGGATCAGCTTTGCGCTGGGCTTCTAGGGCCGCGAGGTCCTGGGCTAAGGTTCCGGTGGAGACGGCTTCGCAATCGACGACGGTGATGACGCCATCGACGGTTAAGGCATGGCGAATGTCTTGCCATTTGAAGGCTTTGATCAGCGGTTTGGGTAGGGCGAGTCCGGAGGTTTCGATTAGGATGCAGTCGATTTGATCCCGGCGTTGCAATAGCTCCTGCATGACGGGGTAGAACTCTTCTTGGACGGTGCAGCAGAGGCAGCCGTTGGTGAGTTCGACGATGTTGCTGCTGGCGATCGGGCTACCCTCTTCGTCACAGACCTGGCAGGATTTCAGCAGTTCGCCATCGATCCCCAGTTCCCCAAACTCGTTGACGAGAACGGCAATGCGGCGGCCTTGATTATTTTGGAGGAGATTGCGGATGAGGCTGGTTTTTCCGCTGCCGAGAAAGCCTGTGATGATGGTGACGGGAATTTTTGCGGCCATGGAGATATTTTCAACGGGAAGGTCTGTTCATCCTCTTAGAAATCCGGTTCATCCGTCAACTGCTCGATCAGGAGTTCGACTTGCGATCGACGCTCTCCTAGGAAGCGATCGCATTCCTTCAGGTAGCTGGCGGCGACCCCGAACTGTTCAAACACATCGTTGAGGCTCATGGTGCCGGATTCCATGAGGTCGAGGATTTCTTCGATTTTTTCGACGGTGGCTTCGTAGTTGAGGGCTTCGGTGGTGGATGCGGTTTCGGTGGCTTTGGGTTTGCGAGAGACGGGCATGATTGATTCCTCCTGGTTGGTTGTTGCTGTGGCCCGATCCCCCTAACCCCCTTAAAAAGGGGGGACCGGATTAAAAGGGGGGACCGGATTGGGGCGTTTCATAATGTTGGGCTTTGCTGACGTAACGCGATGCGAACGACTCCGCTCAGCCCACTAGATCCTGGGTCGAGGGCTGAGCGGAGTCGAAGCCCGTCTGGAATTTGGGTCGAGGGCTGAGCGGAGTCGAAGCCCGTCTTGATAACTCGCAAATCTCTGTAATCTGCGCGATCGCCCTCCCCTGACCCAGTTGAATCTCCACCGTTTGGCCGATCGCCAGTTCATCTACCGATCGCACCACGCCTTGATCAGCTAATTCTGCGCGAACGACGGCATATCCGCGTTCTAAGACAGCGTGGGGATCAAGGGCGGTGAGCTTGGTTTGGAGACGATCGTGGGTGGTTTGGCCTTTGATGAGGTGCGATCGGATCGATTGGATCATCTGCTGTTTGAGCCAGTGGAGCTTCTCTTGGGCTTGGTCAAGTTGCCGATCGGGACGAATCAGGTGCAGACGGCGTTGCAGGGTTTGTAGATGGGTCTGGTGCCGATCGAGGACTGCGTTCATGATGTCCTGGGCCAAAATTGCTCGTTGTAGATGCTGCATTGCTAGGTCTGTCAAATCCGGGACTACCGTTTCAGCGGCGGCGGTGGGGGTGTGGGCGGCGTAGTCGGCGGCGAGGTCGGCGAGGGATTCGTCGCGATCGTGGCCGATCCCCGAAATGACGGGAATGGGACAGGTGGCGATCGCCCGCACCACGCGCTCATCGTTGAAGCAAGCCAAGTCTTCCACTGCCCCGCCGCCCCGAGCTACGATGACAACCTCGGCTCGACCGTCATCGATGACCCGATCGATCGCCTTGGCAATCGACGGCGGCGCAGTGTCGCCTTGGACCGTGGCGGGGGAGAGCAACACCGTGAGACCGGGATAGCGCTGCAGCAGGGTGGTTTGGATATCGCCCCAGGCGGCGGCGTTGGGGGAGGTGACGACGGCGATCGTTTGGGGATGGGATGGCAATCTTTGTTTATTCTCGGGGTCAAATAATCCTTCTGCGGCCAGCCGATCGCGCAGTTGCTGATAGCGCAAGGCTTGGAGTCCCTCGCCCGCCGATCGGATTTGGATGACCTGGAGCTGATACTTACTCTGTGCGCCGTAGGTCTTGATATTGGCTAGGACGAGGACCTGTTCGCCTTGCTGAGGCTTGGTTTGCAGGCGATCTGCGGTGCTGTTCCAGACGACGCAGGCGATCGATTGGCTAGATTCGGGGTCCTGCAGCGTAAAGTAGGTGCCCTTGGCGCTGCGACTGACGCTGGAAATTTCGCCTAAGACCCAAATCCGTTGAAGATTGGGGTCGTCTTCTAGGCTGCTCTTGATGTAAAGCGCCACACTCTCCACGGTCAGGGTTCCGGGCGGCATTCCAGGCGGTAGCGATCGATCGGGTTCTTCCACCTCAAAGGCATCGAGTCTCAACGTCTCCAGCGTGATCCCGTCAAATCCTGCCGTTTCCAACCCCAACGCCCGCAGCAGTTCCGCTTCATCCACCTTCAAGGCATCAAATCCCGGCTGATAGGCCGCAGACTTTATTTTTTTTGCAGGTGTTTTACCTGGCTGATCCGCTGATTTCATCGCAACCTCCAAAAACCGATCGCTCCAACGCCCCTCAAAATCATGCCGAACTCCGATCGAATTCATGCGGCCTGTAAGCAATTATTAATTATTGGAGTATGTTTGTTCTACTTTCAAGAGTCTATGATATGTTTGTTCTATTGATGAACAACTGTGATATAAGAGTGAGGTAAGAACCTTGGCTAAAGAATTGCTAGACTTAGAAACGCCCGTGACTGATGAGGTCGTAGAGGTCGATCTGTCAGTGGCTGAAACCTTGCCAAGTTCCAAGAATTCTACACGTTCTAAGGACAGTTCCAGAATGCCACCCAAAGCATCCTCTTCCGCTGCGGATAACGCAGCTAGCAAAGCCAGCGCTGAAAAACAAAAGGCGCTCAGTCTCGTACTCGGACAAATTGAACGAAATTTTGGTAAAGGCAGCATCATGCGCCTGGGTGACGCCACCCGCATGAAGGTTGAGACCATTCCCACGGGCGCTTTGACGCTTGACTTGGCTTTGGGTGGCGGTCTACCTAAGGGTCGTGTCGTGGAAATCTACGGTCCTGAAAGTTCGGGTAAAACGACGGTGGCACTCCATGCCGTCGCAGAAATTCAGAAGATGGGCGGGACTGCCGCATTCGTTGATGCGGAACATGCTCTGGATCCGACCTATGCGGCGGCGCTCGGGGTGGATATTGGCAACTTGCTCGTGTCTCAGCCGGATACGGGTGAAGCGGCGCTGGAAATCGTGGATCAATTGGTTCGATCGGCGGCCGTAGACATTGTGGTCATTGACTCCGTGGCGGCCTTGGTCCCCCGCGCTGAAATCGAAGGCGAAATGGGCGATACCCACGTCGGCTTGCAGGCTCGTCTGATGAGCCAAGCGCTGCGGAAGATTACCGGAAGCATTGGTAAGTCTGGCTGTACAGTTGTATTTCTGAACCAACTCCGTCAGAAAATCGGTGTCACCTACGGCAGTCCCGAAACCACGACCGGAGGCCAAGCGCTGAAGTTCTATGCGTCGGTTCGCTTGGATATCCGTCGGATTCAAACCTTGAAGAAAGGGAATGAAGAGTATGGGATCCGCGCCAAAGTGAAGGTGGCTAAGAACAAAGTCGCACCGCCGTTCCGGATTGCGGAGTTCGATGTCATTTTTGGTAGAGGGATTTCGACGATCGGCTGTCTGGTCGATTTGGCGGAAGAGACGGGCGTGATCACTCGGAAGGGTGCTTGGTACAGTTACAACGGCGACAACATCAGTCAAGGTCGTGACAATGCCATCAAGTACGTGGAAGAGAAGCCTGATTTTGCCAAGGAAGTTGAGGTCCTAGTGCGTCAAAAGCTGGAAATGGGGGCGCAGGTTTCTGCGAACTCGGTGGTTCAGCCTGATCCTGAGGATCTCGACGAGGATGATGACGAGTTCGAGCCTGAGGATAAGTAATACCAAATCTTCTAATCATTGCTACAGACCCGATCCCCCTAACCCCCTTAACAAGGGGGAACTAGAAAAAGAGTATATTGACTCCAAATCTTTTAATCTTACTCAAAGTCCCCCTTTTTAAGGGGGATTTAGGGGGATCGGGATGTGTCGCAATAATGGATTGATTTGGTATAAGAGCCGATCGGCTAAAACTTAAAAAACCGGGTTGCTAAATTTGCAACCCGGTTTTTTATTGGATGGTTTGGATGGGATTGCCTACGATCGTCGCCAAAATGCCATGCTGTCTTTCAGCGTATTCCAATCCCACTTCATTTCAGGCTTATTCCGAGCGTTTCGCATCCGGGCATAGTTCCGCCGTTTGCGTTTACGAGTTTGAGCGACTTCTTCTAGGCTCGCTTCCTCAACGTCTTCTTCAACCACCGCTTTACCGGGTTTCCATTCCCACCAGCCCACAATAAACCCTGCCGCAACGCCTCCCATTGCGCCCAACAAAATGCTCAAGGGCACGGGATAGCGGAGTAAATAGAATGCCAACAGAAAGAATAGCCAAACCTGAATACCAGCGCCAAAGCCCTTCGAGAATACATCATTCGCTGGAGGAAGACTCATAGATACAGACCACTAGATACGACTAGATTTGATGCAGCCAGAGACTAGCCACAGTTTCCTTTATTATTTTGTCCTAAGTTTTGGCTTTGGCGGCAATCATTTTACCGATCGCCGCCAAACCCAGCAAAGGATTTAGTACTGCTCGTCTTGAGCCTCGTCTTTGGTGTTGGTTTTCCGCAGAGGCGTGGATCGGTCAAAGGTCATGCGGATTTGGCGCATTTGCTCGCCGTCTTTGGCGATCGCCATGATTGGGAAGTCCAGATTGCCGTCTTGGAACGACATTTGCATCCTGAAGGTGCCGTCTGCACTGAGCTGCACAGGCACGCCGCCGATCGTCAATTGGGCATCGGGTTCCGTTGCGCCGTAGATAATCAGCTCTGCGTCCGCCACCAGCCAGAACTTGCGCGATCGGTTCGGCGGCATCGAAGCGCCCATGCCAATGCCTGACATGCCTCGGCCCGACATGGTGTAGCCCACACCCGACATGCCCATTCCAGAAGGTGTTGGCAAGCTCCAGAACTCGCCGCCCAGGAATTCTTCATTGGCCCAAAGTCCAGCCCCAGAAGGGAACACAAAGGAACTTAAGGACTCAGCGGGGATTTGGTGCATGGAGCCAAAGAGAGATCCGGCCATGCGGGCCGCTTGGTCGGCTTGGGAAACCCCGAAGACAGGGTTGTTAAATTCGTTGCGGCTGGGTGGGGTGACGGTTCCTGGTGGGACGAGCTGTAGGAAGGTGCGTCCTTGAAGATTTTCTTCAAAATCGACGGTAATAAACTGGTCATCCATCCAGTCCGACGGATAGACCGGAGGAATGCGGACGGTGTTCGATCGGGCCAACAGCAGCCATCCGCCCGTCGCGGTCAGGTAGCCAATTTCGGTGAGGTATTCCCGATCGCTGACGGGAATCGGCAAGTACCAATCCCGCGCCATTTCATCACAGGAATACTGCTGAAGACTGTGGGGATTTTGACTGTTGATGTCTAGATCGGTGACATCGTACAGTCGGAGGGCAAGCTGCTGTCCACCTTGATTGCGCAGGGCTTGACGGTGATCGTCCGGTACATCCCAGTAGGTGTAGCCCCACTGCGGGTCACGGGCCATTAAGACGATGCGGCTTTCTCCGTAGCCCGCTGGTAAGTCGGGTAAATCCCGATCGACATCCGCCAAATCTTCACGGCTTAAGGGTGTTTTGCCGATCGCAATGCCTGTGGCAACGCCCGCTGCGATTCCAGCGGCAACGCCTGCTGCTGTGCCAAGGTCGATGGGATTTTGGGGAGCGGGGGTGTTTTCAGGAGAATTCGTTGGCATGTCGCTAGATGAGGGGCTAGAAGGATCAATGGGATTAGCCCCCTGTCCGATCGGTTGATGGATGTCGGGAGGGAGTTGAGTAATGGGTTCGTGGGGCAGTGTGACTGCTGGGACAGAGCCGATCGTCTCGGTGGCGGCTCCCGTGGTGACACCTGCGGCAATGACGGCTCCGGCGAGACCTGCGGTTCCGGCGGCGATCGCTAAAGGATCCAGTCCGGCGGAATCCGGTCCTGGGAACTGTAATCCGCCTGCTTCGCCCTGAACGCCTCGGGGATTGACTTCGGCGGAACCGATGCCATGGACTTCGACATCATGGTCGATCGCCAGGGTTTCATCGTCGAGGTCGGACACAATGGCCGCAGCGGCTTGATTGCGAGGATCGGCTTCGACGATCGGTTGTCCGGCGGCGGCGACGGCAGCGGCTCCAGCCACTACGGCGGCGGCTCCAGCCACTACTCCACCGATCGGCGCGAGGTTAGGCGATTGAATTTCGGTATCCGGTTCATCGGTTTCGCGTTCTGGCGTTCCGACAGCAGCGGCAGCGCCTCCAATGGCTGCGGTGCCGATCGCGGCCCCTGCTGCTGCGACTCCGGGATCGATCGTGACACCGACTGGATTCGTTGGGGCTGGAGGATTGACGGTGGCAGCGTCACCGATCGGCGCACCTGTTGCATTGGCCGAACCCATCGCACCTGCATCACCTGCTGCGCCACCTCTACGACCTTTTAATAACCACCAAGCCAGTCCTGCCGCTGCTAATGCAATGGGAAGCCAAGGCCACCAAGGAAATCCAGCCGCCGCTGCATCAGACGCACCGTTAGAAACCGCTGCGATCGGAGCCACACTGGCGGGCGCACTATTGGGAACAGCCGCTACTGGACTGCTGCTCGGACTGGCAACAGCCACCGCTGCGGGTGTCGCAGTGGCGGTCGCTCCAGCCACCGCTGTCGCAATCAAGGCCGCTGAATCGTCGATGACTGCACCAGGAGAACTCACCGATTTGATCGCGGCTTTGGCTTCTTCCGTGCCGATGTAGCCTAAGAAGGCGGCAGCGGCGGGGGAGAGACGGCCTTTTTTGTAGACGTAGGCGATCGGTTGAGAGAAGGGATAGCGCTGATCGTCGGGCTGGGTCTTGTGCATGTCCAAGGCCCGCACCCCTTTGAGGTTTTTAATCCCATCGGCGGTAATGTACCCCAGCCCGTCATCGCCTAGTTTTGCGGCGACATCTTCGGGGTTTTCAGAACCGGAGGCCACGGCGCTGGTCACGGCTTGGAATGGCGCAGATTTGAAGACGGGATAGTTGGGGAAGGCGTTGCGGGTGTCGCTCACGTCGGGTTGGTCGATTAGACGGATGGGCTTATCGGGTCCACCGACTTCATTCCAATTGGTGATTTCGCCTCGAAAGATTTTGGCGAACTGCTGAATGGTCAAGCTCCCTTTAAACGGGTTGCTTTCGCTGACCAGCATGGCGATTTTTTCGCGCTTGATGGGAATCGCGATAAACCCTTTGGCGATTTCATCTGGGGTCAAGGCCCGTCCGATCGAAGCCAAGTCAACTTTTCCAGCTTCTAATGCCTGCAATCCTGCCGCCGTTCCTCCGGTCCCGAAGGTCACAGGCGTGCCTTTGTACTTCGCTTCATATTTCTCTTTGAGGGCCTGGTTCATCGCCGCTAGGCTACCGGAACCGTCGATCGCGAGTTTAGATCCTTGGGGAAGAGACGTTGGCAAAACCGGGGGCGTCGCGGTCTGAGCCAGGAGTTTTGGGTTTGCCTGGGCGATCGTCCCTTGTAAATTCCCCAACCGTAACTCCGTCATCATCGACGGCACACCCAAAACCGTGGCACAGGTGACGGTACTCAACAACGCCGTCCAAACCCCTTGGGCCAAAGGGCGTGAGTTCTGCGGCAGACGCAGGGCGCGTCGGATAGCCGTTTTCGGTGAACTCAACCCAGTGATCGATCTTTTGTATGCCATCCCGAATCTCAAACCCTAAAGACTGATAAAAATATTGCCTGCATTATACAGGTCTTCCTGAACGCCTAGACCAGGATGATCCGGCATTCTACGGGATCACACTGGAAAACCCTATCTCCCTTCGTAGGATTTTGTCTTGGGGCTGTTGCAAATCGGGTGGTTTCACTTAGCACATCTGGGCGATCGATCGGCCATCTTGTAATCACTGAGGTGATGAACATGGACGCCCTTGAAACGGCGGACAACCTTCTCATCCTACGCATGGCTACAACTCATTTGTTATCAGGTCTCTGGACCTACGAGGATTTATCATGGCTGTTGAAAAAGTGAACTCTTCTTCTAGCTTGGCAGAAGTGGTCGATCGGATTTTGGATAAGGGCATCGTGATTGACGCTTGGGTCCGCGTGTCCTTGGTGGGTATTGAATTGCTTTCGATCGAAGCCCGTGTCGTGATCGCATCGGTGGAAACCTACTTGAAGTACGCCGAAGCCGTTGGCTTGACGTCTCAAGCGGCTGTCCCTGCTGCTTAGTTTTTTGGTATCCGAACGATGAATGGTGGTCAGAGGCAACATGTCTTCTGGCCACTTTTATTTTCTAATTTGTTTGTACGAAATTATTTGTAAGGCAATTGATCATGGCGCTTAAAGATATTTGGCAACAGGACCGACAGACTCGACAAGCTGAGTTGAAAATCCGTCAGGAAGCCGTCGTTCAACTCCGATCGCAACACCAATCCGAACATGCTGCCATGGCCACTCAACTTCGGGCAGAACTCAGCCAAGTGTTACCGAAACTGCGCCGAGACGAGTCGGAACGCCAGCTAGAAGCTCAGTGCGCTCAAGCAGGTCGGGAAATAGAAGCAGCGGCTCGTCGTCAAGAGGTCCAGCAGTTTCTCTACGATCTTCACCAGCGTCGATGCGAAGCTGCGGATGATTTGCGCTTGCTCCTCGAAGAGTTTCGGGCCGATCGTCACGCCCAAAGTGCCGCCATCAACCTCATGCTGCAGGAAACTCGCAAAACCCGTGAAGCAGAAGTGGCCGCTCTCTTTGAGCGATTTGCTGAGGAAACCCTCGATCGTCAAGCCGCTGTCCAAGCGATTCGGGACTACGTCTGGGGCGATGCTGCACCGAGACCTGTGAATGCCGATGCGATCGACGCCATTTTGGAACTGGCCTTCCAAGAGATGCCCAAGCCTGAAGCAAAGCCTGAAGCGAAATCTGGCGTTTCGGCTGCTGCGAAACCTGCTGTGAAACCTGAAGCAAAGCCTGACGCAAAACCCGCTGTTTCTTCAGGAGCAAAACCTGCGGTGACGCCTGCGGTCAAAGCTGCGGTCCAAACCGAAGTCAAAGCTGAAGTCAAAGCCGAAGTCAAAGCCGAAGTCAAAGATGAAGTTTCTGAGCCGATCGCCGAGATTTCACTGAGTGAACAACTACTGGCAACCGTGAATTCGCTATCCGGTGTTCGTTTATCGGATCTTGAGTCCACTTTAAACGTAACCCGCAGTGAACTGGTGCAGGCATTGCAGCAACTCATCCGATCGGGCGACATCGTTCAACGCGATCGAGCCTACTACTCCAAATCCCAGCTCAAGACCCAAACCCCAGCCTCTGCAACCGTTTAGCAGAGAGTTTCACCCTCGATCGATTCATTAGCCCCCTTGAATTTTAGGACTTTTAACCGTGGCGACTGTTCTTCGTACTAGCTCCCGTCGATTTGTCAGTACTCCCGCGATCGATCGCTTGACGGTCCGCGCGTTGCGTTACCTTCAGTCTGGTTTCTCCGTGCATCTACGCGGACCCGCAGGTACCGGGAAGACCACTCTGTCGCTTCATCTCGCGGACCTGTTAGAGCGGCCCATGATGCTGATGTTTGGCGATGACGAAGCCAAAACCTCGGACCTAATTGGCAAACAGTCCGGCTACACCCGCAAAAAAGTCGTGGATAACTACATCCACAGCGTCCTAAAAATCGAAGACCAAGTCCGCCAAACGTGGGTTGACTCGCGCCTGACCCTCGCCTGCCGTGAAGGCTACACGCTGATCTACGACGAATTCAACCGATCGCGCCCCGAAGTCAACAATATTTTGCTCTCGGTTTTAGAAGAAAAACTGCTGATTCTGCCGCCCGAAAGCAACGGCGTTGAGTACATCAAAGTCAGCCCCAATTTCCGCGCTATCTTCACCTCGAACCCGGATGAATACTGCGGCGTCCATTCGACTCAAGACGCCCTCATGGATCGGCTGATCACCATTGATGTGCCGGAACCGGATGAACTGACTCAGCAAGAAATCGTCATCCAAAAAACCGAACTCGATCGCGCCACAGCCAGCACCATTGTCAACGTCGTCCGCGCCTTCCGCCAAGGCACGTTGAGTGCGACGGATTCTGGCATTGGCGCTTCGGGATTACGGTCTTGCCTGATGATTGGCAAAATCTGCAAGGATCATGAGATCGAAGCAACTTACGACAACGCAGAATTCCGTGACCTGTGCTTGGATATTTTACGATCGCGATCGCCCCTGTCTGTGGCAGATTCCACGACTTTGATTTGGGAAATTCTTCGACCTGAATCCAACTTGATCCAAGAGTCTTCGGTCCTGCGTGAGTTGATTCCGGTGGTGGTCAAGCCCAGTGAGGATTTGACGAATCAAGACTTAACGGTTGAAGCGCTAGAAGAACCGATCGCTGAAACAATTGAGCCAATGTCTGATGAAGCGCTTGGTCAAGCGTTTGATCAAACAATTGATGAACCTTTAAATGCAGCATTTGATGAAACTTTGATTCAATCTGTAGAGGAACAAAGCCCCGATGAAGCTTACGAGTCAGCGCTAGAGGAACGGTTTGACTCGATCGCACAACGCTTTGAAGCTGCTGTGGAGTCTGCTGAAGAGACCCCCGACGAATGGGGCAGCGATTCTGCCAGTAATTTGACTCACGATTTGACGCATGATTTGACTCACGGCTTGGCGGATGATTTAGCTGAAACTGTGATTGAGCCTGGTTTGGATAGTCTCTTAGAAGAACTCGACCAGACGACTGAACTGGAATTTATGCCCTCGATCGAAGCGGTTTTTGAGGAAGCGGTGGAGGAGACGATCGCTCGTCTGGATGAGGAGACGATGAAAGCGGTGTTGGAAGAGGCGGATGACAGTCTCAATGTTTCGGACCAGGATTTGCTGTTGAGAAATGACACCTTTCTTGCATTAGAAGCAGAACTGTTTGATATTCCACCCACAGAATCCGAGATCGCTGAAAGCCCCGAAAGCGCATCAACGTTCGATTCCAGCTTTGATGCCGAGTCTGATTTTAACTCAGAGGCAATGGTTGCGATCGAACCCAGTCCCACCGCGAAGAGCGAGAAACCTACGGAGCTTTCCATCGAAGATCAACTCTATGTCTATCTCAAAACCTGCGATAACGGCGCTAGATTATCCCAAATTGAAAGCGACCTCCGACTGCCTCGCAGCAAAGCCGTAGAAGCCATTCGCATTCTCGCCAAAACCGATCGCCTTGCCCAACGCGATCGTCATTTCTTCGCCCTAGGTTAAGACCCGATTGGGTTTCTTGACCCAGATTTGATTGTTTCCCCCCAAACTCCGTTACCCCCAAACCCCATGAATCTCCCTCAACACAACCCGGCCCAACGCGGTCCGATCGCCACGAATACGGGCGGTTCTAGCCTCGCGGATGTATTAGAACGGGTATTAGACAAAGGCATTGTCATTGCAGGCGATATTTCGGTTTCTGTCGCGCAGACTGAATTGCTCAACATTCGGATTCGGCTCTTGATTTCATCGGTGGACAAAGCCCGTGAAATCGGCATTAACTGGTGGGAAAACAATCCTCACTGGAGTGCCCAAGCCGCTCAATTTGATCCGCAGCACCAGCAACAGCAACTCCAGCTTCAAGCCCAGACCCAAACCCTGCTTGACCAAAACCAAATGCTGACCGATCGCATCGCCGCCCTCGAAGCCCAAGTTAAGCCCCAAGCCTAATGAATACTGAAACAGCCCCCGTTTTTAGTCTTAGCGATACCAAACTCAGCGCAAAACCCAATACGCTCACCAAAGCTGATTCCAAACCCAATGCAGGACTAGCACCGCTTTTATTGACGGTGACTGAATTGATTCGGCAATTGATGGAAGCGCAGGTGATTCGCCGGATGGAGCGTGGAGACTTAACCGATGATCAATTGGATCATGCTTCTGAAAGTTTGCAAAAACTCGCTGAACAAGTGGTCGAGATTTGCAAAATTTTTGATATTGAACCTGCGAGTTTGAATCTTGACTTGGGTGAAGCGGGAACACTATTACCCAAAGAAGGTGGCTACTACCCCGGCCAACCCTCCGCCAAACCTACGCTGTTAGAACTCCTCGATCGGCTCCTCAATACAGGCATCGTCGTTCAAGGCGAAGTCGATCTCGGTCTAGCCAATCTTGATTTGGTTCATGCAAAACTCCAATTGGTATTGACCTCTCGGACATTGGTATAGACCTGAGTTTTCCCACAGCGCCCGATCCCCCTAAATCCCCCTTAAAAAGGGGGACTATGAGAAGAATTCTGGTTCCCATAGGGTAACTATGAAGAGAATTCTGGATCTTTCCTTCTTCCGGTCCCCCCTTTTTAAGGGGGCTAGGGGGATCGGGTTCCCCGCAACGACCCAATCATTTTAAATTACCCCCATTTTCCCATGACCCACGGACTTTATCTCTACGGAATTCTCGCTGATAATCAAACGCAATGTGACGAAATTCGATCGCTTCCTAAGGACCTCCAAGGATTAGATCAGCAGCCGATTCAAGCTAAAAGTTTTGAAAATTTTACGCTGCTTTATTCTGAAGCAAAGCAATCGAAATATCTCGCGAGCCGTCGAAATCTTCTCGGTCATGAGCGTGTCCTAGAAACCGCCATGGAGTCGGGGTATCGCAACCTTCTGCCCCTGCGTTTTGGTCTGACAGTCGAGAGTTGGAATCAAGTCGAGGAAGAACTCTTCGTGCCCTATCAAGAGAAGATGCGATCGCTCCTGACCAAGCTCGAAGGTACCCGCGAAGTCAGCGTCAAAATCTTCTGGGAACCCGAAGCAGAACTCCAGCAAATGATGGTGGAAAATGAAGAGTTGCGGGCAGAGCGCGATCGTCACCAAGGTCAAGCCATGGGAATGGATACGGTGATTAAGCTCGGTCAAGCGATCGAACAAGCCATGGTGCAACGTCGCGACACGATTATCAACGCATTCCAGGATGCACTGTCTCCACTGGCCATTGAACAAATCGAAAACGATGCCCTGAATGAATCCATGATTTATAATGCGGCCTTTTTGATTGCTTGGGATCAGGAAGCGGTCTTTTCACAGCAAGTTGAAGCCGTGGATGCGATGTTTCCCGATCGGCTCAAAATTCGTTATAACAACTTCACCGCCCCCTACAACTTCGCGCAATTTAATTAGGCGTCTGACGAACCGCCCCCCGGCCCCCAATTCTGGGGGAGCCGGAACGTGCTTCTCTAAAAATCATGTCCCCCCAGAATTGGGGGTTAGGGGGCCAAAGGATTCAAACTAAAACTAGGAGCCTATAATGATTTTTGACCTATTGGCTGCACCGTTGACGGGGTTGACGTGGATTGCAGAACAGGTTCACGATCGCGTCATGGAAGAAGTTGATCAAAAGACCGTTCTGAGTCGGGAATTGCTCAATTTGCAGATGGCCTTTGATTTGGGGGCGATCGATGAGGAGTCCTTTGAAATTAGAGAAGAAGCGCTCTTGTTGGCGTTGCAGGCGATCGAAGAAGATGCTGAAAATGATCAAAACTAGGATTTAATGCAAGGGCAGATCTTAATCCTAAACAGCGAGTCACAGTATGTATCTCTACGGTTTGGTGCATCGCAGTGCGATCGAAGATTTAAAACGCCTTCCGATCGCAGGCATTGCCAATGATTTAGTCTGGATTGAATCCGGCGATTTGGCGGCGATCGTGGAACCCGGATTTCCCGTTCAGGCTTGTGCGGTGTCGGAGCAGGCGTTGATTGATGCGATCGTCATTCACGATCGGGTTTTGCTTTCTGCGTTTGCAGTGACGACGGTGTTGCCCTTACGATTTGGCACCGAATTTGCAAATGATTCGGCCTTGTTGAATCATTTGCAAACTCAGCAATCGACCTATCTCAAAGCTCTCAATCTTCTGGAATCCAAGGCAGAAGTCAGCCTAAAACTGTTCGCCGAACAAGCTGAACTCCCGCCTATCCCGGCCAATCTCAAGGGGCGAGACTACTTTATGGCTAAAAAAGAGCAAGCTCAACAGCAACAGCTCATGCAACAGAGTTTTGATCTCGATCGGAATGCTTTAATGACCATACTACAAGATCAAAACATTCAGGTTTTTACAAAATCAACCGATCACTATTTGTTGCTGTGCGATCGAGATTGCAATCTTCAATTACATTTGAACAGTTGGCAGTCTCAGAATCAATCTCAGAATCAATGGAATTGGCAATTGAGTGAACTGCTGCCACCCTATCATTTTGCGGCTGAAATGCTGACTTTAATAGCCTGAATTTGTAGCAATTCGATCGAAATCGGGAATTCTAAAACTATATTTAGCAATCGCCTAACCCCATGCAACGTCGCCCCATCATCACTCCACCGCGCATCAGCACCATGCCCCGGCCTCAGACAGAAGCTCGGCTGCATTTGGAACGATATCAAATGGCGATCGAAAAAAGCCGCCTTGAAAAAGAACTAGAAATGCTAGAGTTTCGTCAGATCCAAATCCAAGACAGACTAAAACAACTGGCACAGCAAGCCGAAACCACCGCACAGCTACAGCAACAAGCCGCATCACAACCCGCATCACCCCACTCCATCCCCAAAAAACACCCCGTCAAAACCTTCAACTCTGAATCCTATCAAACCTTTCTCTTAGATTTTTAATTCACCGATATTTAAGAAGATTTTGTAAAAAAGACGCTCAATCAGATTTTGATTGAGCGTTGGATCGACTATGCTCATTTAGCGTCTAAAAATATCTTTATTGAGTGGGTACCATTATCATGTCTGAGGCTCAGATTCGGTTTACAGATTCTGGATTGTCTATACCGTTGATCTCGTCGATCGGACCGATTTCACCCCTCTCTCAAGATCAAACTTCAACCGTTAGAAGCCTTCAACCTCCTGTTGACAGCGTCATTGACAATACGATCGCCCAAGCGAATAACTTAGGCATTCTGACTGCACCAGTCACCAGAACTGGCTCTGTCGATGGGAATGATCTCGTTGATTTTTATCGATTCTCACTGCCCCAGGATTCATCTCTCTTAATTACCTTGTCAGGTTTGACGGCAGATGTAGATATGCTTTTGGGGCAGGATCTCAATGGCGATCAGGAAATGGATCGGATTGATTGGTCTCGGGCGGCGACTTTGGGGGGGCGATCGGAGGATCGCCTTTCGTTTCAGAGTCTAGCTGCAGGGACTTACTTTCTTCGGGTTTATGCTTATAATCCGGACCCAGCCGATCGGAGCAAGACGGCGAACAGTAATTATCAATTGCAATTCCAACGACCTGAATTGCTGTTTAATCAGTTTGAATTGCAAGATGCTTCAGGAAATGGCACCTTGCAGATTTTAGAGCAGGGCGCACTGCGATTAAATTATGATTTGGTGGGACGGAGTGAGTCGTTGCGCACTGTGAGTCTGGAAGCGCAGCTTGAGGGTGAGTCTTCGAGTATTGTGCTGGGCAATTGGTCTAGCTTTTCACAGCGTAATACCTTAATTGATCTATCTGGGTTTGACTCGTCCAGTAATACAACCAATCCAAGGCTTCGATCGGGTCTCTATTCTGTTCGAGCTGTGGCAACCTTGACCAATGGCGATCGGCAATTTTCTAGACCCACTTCGCTGCGTGTCGCACCTTGGCAACAGATGACGGGAACCCTCGCCCCGGACGTTTTCACGGTCGATCGATCATTAGATCATGCGGTGATTTTGGGATTGGGGGGGAGTGATGTCTTGAATCTCTCGGGGATTCGATCGTCGGAAGTGCTGTTCCTGAACCGTGCAAATCTAGATCAATATCGCCCCGATCGGCTGACAAATCAAGCCATTTTTGGCGGGACGAGTTTTGATGTATTGCAATTGAATGATGGACGTGAGATCTATTTTCAGGGTTTAGAACGGTTGAATTTTGACGATCGGAGCATTGCGCTAACGTTAACACCCAATGACCCAGGTTATGCCAATCAATGGAATCTCCGCGCCACCGATGTTGAGAATGCTTGGCGATTTAATACTCCCCAAACCAGCCAAGTGTTGTTAGTCTCACTCGATACGGGGATTTCGCCGACTTTTCAACCGGATCTCGATCGGACAAGATTGGTGTTTGACGCTGAAACTGTGACCGATGATTACAATGATAATGGCCATGGACAGCAGGCTGTCAGCATCATGAGTTCTGTGGTTAATAATGGCGATGGCATTGCAGGGATTAATCCCTTGAGTCCTGTATATGTCTGGGATCTCTACGGCGGATCTCAAGCCAACCAAAGCCGATCGCCTCTCCAAACAGCCTTGACTGAAACCCTGCGCTATGCCCGATCGAACAATTTGAAAGTCGTCTTTCAAGGTGGCATTCAAGGCGAAGATTGGTTGACCAACAGTGGTCCCCAGTCCGAATTGGAGACTATCTTATCCAGTAGTGAAAGCGATGCTTTCTATGCGATCGCAGCGGGCAATGGCGGCATTAATCTTGACAAACCCGCTTTGACCGAAGTTGAGAGTGAGACGAGTGGCGGTGTGGCTCGATTGCAAGGAACCTATGGCAATGTGGCTTCAGTGGGTGCTGTGCAACGATCGGAGGTCCAAACCGTCGATGGCTTGGTGAATGCCAAAACCTTCGAACGAGCGGGCTATTCTAACTTCGGTCGCAACCTGACTCTGGTGGCCCCGACCTTGGTTCCCAGTTTGACGGCTAAGGGAAGTGAGCAACTTTTTTCTGGAACGTCTGCGGCAAATCCTAATCTAGCGGCGATCGCGGCATTAGTCTGGGGTGCTAATTTGAGTTTGACCGGAACTCAGGTGCGCGATATTTTGACAGAGACGGCGATGGATTTGGGGGCGTTGGGGCGTGATGACTTTTATGGTGCGGGTTTAGTGAATGCAGATGCCGCAGTCAGACGGGCCTATGCGTTGGGTCGTGATTCAGCATTGGCGCGTGGGTGGAAAATTTTTATTGCGGCTTAATGGGGTTTGGTGATGGGGCTGTGCGATCGGTGATAGGCTAAATCCTAGTTTTGCCCCTGTCATATTCGCTAGTGCCATGATGAATAGCCTCCCCCACGTCACCGTTCAAGACCTTGCTGAAAAGCTTGCTGAGTTGCCATCTACCGACATTCAATTAGTGGATGTGCGCGAAGTTCAAGAACTGGCGATCGCATCGCTACCGGGATTTATCAATCTACCGCTCAGTCAATCCGAATCCTGGGCGATCGATATTCACGGTTGCCTCAATGCTGAAACGGAAACCTGGGTTCTCTGTCACCATGGAATGCGATCGGCCCAAATGTGTCAGTGGCTGATGTCTCAAGGCTTTAGTAATGTGAAAAATATTTCGGGCGGGATTGATGCCTATTCGATTCAGATCGATCGGACGGTGCCGCAGTATTAGGCATGAGTTAGACTTACGATCGCTCTAACTTCCGAAGCTGCGATCGGAGTCGAAGATAGAGAAACCCTATGATTGCAGCTTGGAATCCTAGGACAATACAAGCATCCATTAATAAGATTGGTGGTGGTAATCCATCCCAACTGCCAAGTGTAAACGGGGCGGTTAAGGGGGACATGAGTAGAATAGCCTTGAGCAAAAAAGTAGGTTTACTTGTCCCAAATCCAAAAATGATCGATAGTAGCAGAGGGAGACCGATCGCCCCAAATAATAGGAGATTAGCCCAAGTTTTACGTTTAGGACTTTTAACTAAGAGCATTCCTTGAAAGAGCAAGCTATAAATCATGCATAGACTGCCCTGAATTAGCAAAACTAATGCGAAATTTTGAGGTGTAATCAAATTTGGCTTTGTATTGAACAAAACTGGAACTGTTAAGATGCCAATCATCATCAAGATGTTGATGGCGATCGCCGTAGTCCCAGGACTTCGATCGCCCCAGATTCGATCGTTCCAAGCGTGATCCGATCGAGAATTAATCCAATCTAATGTTGTCTGACGTGAAGTAGATAATGCCATAATAATGGGCGTCATCACGCTCAAAGAAAAGAGTCCACCGATCACCAGAATCTCGCCTGAAAGTTCCTGTATGGATTCATCGTTAAATGGAACTCGACACACAAAACCGATCATCAGAATCGTGAAATAGGGAATTAGAAAATAACTCTGGCGTTTGACTAAAAAATTTGCATTCGGGTTTTGGAAAGCACGCTGAGTCATCTGCCAAAAAAGGGTTGTCATAATAGCCAGATTCCCTAGAAATAAGCTATGAGACAAGATTGGATGTTGACTTAGGATCATCCAAAACCAAGTCATGCTGTTTTGGAAGCCATTCCCATAACGGTTATCTATTATGAACTGAGGAGCAAAATTCCAAAATGTATAGACTCCTAAATTCTGAACCAATGGAATGAACCCCATCGCCACAGCAAACAGCAGACCCAGGATGTAAATCACGCCTCCTGTATTCTTGTTGTCTTGGGACGATCGACCACTCAATCCAATCAATAATGACAATGTAAATAGGAATATGGTGCTGCCGATCAAAATTGCGTAATAACTTAGAAAAAATACGATCGGAGCCTGTGCCTTAATTCCGACAATCACATGTAAGGGCAATAGTAAAAGCACTGCAAAGTATAGGGCGACAGGAACTCCTAGAAGCTTTCCTAGCAGGATGTTTTGGCTCGATCGGGGACTAAGCCTTAGAAAGTTAAGGGTTCCCCGTCGTTCTTCTCCCATCAGATCGGTCGTTAGATAGTAAATACCTGGAAGATAGATGATGTAGGGCATCAGCCAATTTAGGTTCTGAAACACTGCTCGAAACCAACTCTCCCAATTTGTTGGGCAATTGGTGGCACTACAGGGCATTGGGTAGTTTGAAATTTGGTTGAACCAAAACATCAGAAAGATAAGCTGGCCAATCAAACTCAGTCCGATCGTCACCAAAAACGATCGATCGTTCATTCGTCCTTTCAATTCCCTTAGCAGTTGCGGATTCCAGTCACCGAGCCGATCGAGCCATTTGGGAAGCGGTTTAGATTGCATGGGTTTATCTCCTTACGCCGTGCGTTGGTAATCCATTTTGAGAAAGATTGATTCGAGATTTTCTTGAGTGACGTGGAAGTCTGTAATGGGAATCTCCAAAGCGATCGCCGATCGCAACAGCTCCGATCGTTCCAGCGTCGTCCCCGTGAACAACGCCCTCAAGGTATTCGGCTGCGGCCCATTCTCAATCTGCGAAATACTGCTATGCCGTCCCAAAAACTGCGCCAAACGCTCGACATTCGACACCACGGAAATAATCAAATGCTGACAACTGAGCCGATCGTACAACTCCGACAGCACCGCACTCTCCACCAGCCGCCCCTGCTCCATAATCCCAACCGAACTACAAAAATCTTCCAAATCACTCAAAATATGAGACGAAATCACGATCGTCATGCCCTCCGCCTGAAGCTGCTTCACAATGGTGCGAAACTGCGATCGGGCCAATGGATCAAGACCCGACACAGGTTCATCCATCAACAGCAGCGACGGCTGATGCAACACCGACTGCGCCAAACTCAAGCGCTGCCGCATTCCTCGGGACAATGTATTGATCAGCGCCCCCTGCTTACTTTCAAGCTGGACCAACGCCAACACCTCTTGAATGCGGTGCGATCGTTCAGGATTTTTTAATCGGTAAAGCCGCGCCACATAGTCTAAATAGTCCCGCACTGTTAAATCGTCGTACAGCGGATAATCATCCGGCAGAAAGCCCAGCCGTCGCTTCTGTTGCGGTGCATTGGCCCCATATCGCAACCGATCGTCCCCTAGAAAAATAGAACCCGATGTCGGCTCATCCGCCAAGGCCAAAAGCCTCAACAAGGTCGTCTTTCCCGCACCATTGGGTCCGATTAAGCCGTAGACTTCGCCTTGGCGGATTTCAAGATTGACAGCGTCGATCGCAAGATGTCGATCGAACTGCTTTGTCAGTGCAACAGTTCTTAACAGCATGAGTTCCTAACCGCAACAGATTGCTTGAAAGCAAGTTTAAACCGTGATGAGCCAAATCCACGAGATTGTGCCTGCGTTCGGGGATCCCTCCTGATTCACTTTCGGTCTTGCGGTTTGCGTCTAGGGAACAACGCGATAAAGTAGATAGGTATCGTCCAAGGCGCTGCGGCGCTGCTATGAGGCTGTTATGAGAACCCGATTTCAAAAACTTTTAAAACCGATCGTCAGTTCCCTTATGGCGATCGCACTCTTTGTCACCCTCTGGATTGGTCAGCCCACCCCCGCCGATGCGGCGTCCTATGGTGGACGGATGGGCGGCGGGAGCTTCCGATCAGCTCCCCGGAGCTACAGCGCACCCCGTGGCGGCGGCAGCATGGGCGGCGGCTACAATCGCGGCTATGGCGGCGGTATGGGCGGCGGCAACTTCTTCTTCTTTCCATCGCCTTGGATGTTCTTCGCAGGCGGCGGATTGGGTGGAGGCTTGTTCTCCTTAATGCTGTTTGTCGCAGTGGCGGGTGCAGCGGTACAGGCATTTCAGCGCTATCAAGGCGAAGATGGCTCCCTAGACTTCGGCGTCAACAACAACCCCAAAGTCTCTGTTACCAAACTTCAAGTCGGTCTTCTCGCTGAAGCCAAAAGCCTTCAAGAAGACCTGAACCGGATTGCACAAAAAGCCAACACAGGCTCCAGTGCAGGACTCACTCAAGCGCTTCAAGAGACCACCCTTTCCCTACTGCGCCATCCCGAATACTGGGCCTACGCAGGTGGAGAAAGTAAGCAATCTCCCCTCCTCGCGGCGGAAACTGAATTCAATCGGATGATTCTGTCAGAGCGCAGTAAGTTCCTGGGAGAAGCGGTTTCTAATGTGTCCGGGCAACTGAAGCAAGCAGGTAAGGAAGCCTTAGTGGTTTCGCCATCCGGTGAACTGCTTGAGCAATCTAGCGAATACATCGTTGTGACGGTGTTGGTCGGCGCTCAAGGGAAGGTTGAACTGCCTGAGATCAATAATGCTAGCGATTTGCGACGGGCATTGAGTACTTTGGGTGCGGTGTCTAGCGATCGGCTCCTGACCATGGAAGTCCTTTGGCAACCTGGAACGGTCGATGGCGTCCTGACCAGTGATGACATGCTGGAATACTATCCAAAGCTAAAATTGGTCTAGAAACGTTCTGCAAATCTAGATTTGATTGAGGCAAACCCTCTATGTTGTTATCGCGACATAGAGGGTTTGTTTTTGGTTTTGGACTAGAAATCGGGACAATTAGGACGTAAAGATTGACGTGGGATACCAAGATTTTTGGGATTTATTGGTATTTTTTAAGGGTTCCTCACAGAATTTAACGATCGGCAAGGGTGAATCCGAAAAAGACTGTTAAGCCCAGCGCTTCTCCGCTTAGAACGAAGGTACATTTAAGCGCAGATTTAACAACAGGCTTAATTCGGATATGCCGCTGAGTAATCTGGCTAACAGTTTTTTGCTTCTCCTTTCCAATCGACTGTTTGTTCCCCTGTTTTTGATCGGATGAGTCACCTGATGAAAAAAAGTCTTCAATCTAAAAGTTTGTCGTTAATTGTATTAGCGACGATCGCGCTTCCGCTCTCCCAGAGCCTAGTTCGAGCGCAAGAAAAAACTGCTACTCCGGCTAGTAGTCCGACGCTGACTATTCCCGATACGCTGCCTGCCGACACTAAAATCAAGGTCGATGGCGATACCAGTATGAAGGGCATCAATGCACTTCTAAAATCAAAACTTGAATCTAAGTTTTCTGGTTCTAAAGTTGAACTCGCTGAAAGTACGTCCACGGGTGCGTTACAAGCTTTAGAAGAAGGTAAGTTGGATATTGCGGCGATCGGTCGTCCCTTAACCGAAGATGAAAAAGCCAAAGGCTTCACCGAAGTCCCCGTCGCCTTTAATAAAATCGGCATTTTTACTGGCGCTGAAAACCCGTTTGCTGCGAGCCTCACCAACGCTCAATTTGCCAAGATTTTCCGAGGCGAGATTACCAATTGGTCTGAAGTGGGCGGTCCTGATGCGTCGATCGTCCTGGTCGATCGGCCTGACAGCAGCGACACCCGCGTTTCCTTTTCTCGCTATCCCGTCTTTAAAGAAGCCGCGTTTGCCGCCGGAAGCACCGCCGCAAAACTCGACGCCGACACCAACGACGCGGTGATTGCAAAACTCGGTAAAACCGGAATTGGTTACGCGCTAGCGGAACAAGTCGTCGGGAAATCAGACCTCAAAATCATCCCGCTTCACAAAGTCCTGCCCGACGACAAGCGCTATTCCTTCTCCCAGCCGCTAGCCTACGTCTACAAAACCATGACGCCTGCGGTACAAGCCTTCTTGGGCTTAGCGCAAGATCCTAGTAACCTTGCCGATATCGAAACGGCCCGGAAATCCGGCGTGTTAGGGGCCGACGCCCCCGTCGCCGCAGCGGCCATGAAACCTGCCGCGAAGTCTGCTGAATCCCCCGCTGCTAGTGAATCTCCTGCTTCTACGGCCGTGGCTCAAGCACCCAGTGCGGACGGTGCCGCAGCGGCTCCTGGATTTAACTGGTGGCTGTTGCCCTTGCTGGGGATCCCGCTCCTAGGAGCCGCCGCCCTCCTGCTAAAACCCGGCGCACCCGCCGCTGCGCCCGTGGCTGCCGCTGCCACGGGACTGGCCGCTGGAGCAGGCGCACTGAAAAGTCGTCTTGTCGCTGTGCCTCGGGATTGCCAAAACGGGTATGCCTACTGGGAATTAGATGACCAGCAGACCCGCGATCTGCGATCGCAGGGTGGCAAAAAGCTCGCCATGCGCCTTTATGATGTGACGGATGACGATCTAAAACGTCCCGATCGCAGTCAATTCACCCAATTTGATCTCACCGATCGCGACACTGATTTGCACTTCCCGATTCCCCGCGACGATCGGGACTACATGACGGAATTGGGCTATCTCAATTCTAAAAATGAATGGCTGCGAGTTGCGACCTCCGATGTCATCCATTGCCCCTCCTGTGCGATCGCCCCTGCAGGTGAACGCACAAGTTCCCAATCGATACCTGAAGATCCGGCCACCATGCGACAAACGGCACAAAGCTTCAAAATGCCCAATCTGCCCAACTTAGGCGGGATTGCGGGTGGAGTTGTTGCAGGGGGTGTAGCCGCAGGTGCAGCAGCGGCAGGCATGATGAACAGAGGCGATCAAGCCAAGCTTCCTGACGTTAATATGCCTGACGTTAAGCTACCTGAAGTCTCTGAACCCGACATCATGCGAATTGCGCCGAATCTACCCGACATGAATCTGCCGGATGTGAAAGGTGCTGCGATCGCAGGAGCCGCCGCCGTGGGAGGACTCACCGCCGCTGCTTTAAACCGTCCGTCCGGATCGGTGGCCGCATCCAGCGATGCCTCAGTTGGCGGAATCTCAGTTGGCGAAACTTCAGTCGGACCGAAGGTTAGCCACATCATCCTGGTCCCCAGAGATAAGCAAACCGCCTACGCTTACTGGGAACTCAATGCCGAAGAACGCGATCGGGCGATCGCTCAGGGCGGACAGCAGTTTGTGCTGCGAGTCAGTGACGCCCATGGCCAAGTCCTGGATGGCCAAAACCATCATAGTTTCCGACAGTATGATTTAAGTGCAGGCGACAACGACCACCACTTCAACCTTCCCGCGACCGATCGGGACTACGTCGCAGAAGTCGGCTACCTGACCCGCGACCAGCGTTGGATTGGCCTCGCCCGATCGACCGCCGTTTACTGTGGCTCAAACCAATCAACCTAATCGAATTTAGCCCTAGTCCCCAAATGCTAGGGCTAAATTCTCCATTTCAAATTCCAAATTCTTCATTCCCCGAGGCATCTTATGGGCTTATTTTTTGAAATGCTCAACAGCATCAACGATCCGAAACAGTCCGGCAACATCGACCAACTTTCCGGCGTTCTCACCGCCGCCACCCACGTCGCCCAGCAAAACAATCTCGACCCTGGCATGATGCAAACCGTCCTCTCTGCCATGAGTGGACCTATGCGATCGACCCTCCAAAGCGGCGGCAATCCCATGGACATTCTCAGCAGCGTCATGAGTGGCAACCCCAGCGCGATCGGCAATCTCTTCACCCCTCAACTCCAGCAACAAATGGTCCAGACCGTGGCCCAAAAAACTGGAATTAGCAGCAGTGTCTTGCAGATGGCGATTCCGCTTTTAATTCCAGTGGTTTTGAATGTGTTTAAAATGGGCGGTGGCAGCGCTGGCCAATCCAGTACCAATAGTTTGTTTAATGCCTTCCTACAGGGCGATCGGGCGGATTTGGGGCAAGTGATGAAATATGCCGATCGGTTTTTAAATCCGGCATAATAGTCTGACGACTAAGCGTCTGACGAACCGCCCCCCAGCCCCCAATTTTGGGGGAGTCAAGCCGAAGAACCTGACTCTCAAAGTCCCCCAATTTTGGGGGATTTAGGGGGCCAAGGCTCTGATAATCATTCAAGATCTATTATTTGAAATCGCTATGCAGTCCGAAAAAATTGGTGTCGCGCTTATCGGAACTGGATTTGGACAAAAAGTTCATCTTCCAGCGCTCCGATCGAACCCCCACCTCGAAGTCCGTGCCATTTACCATCGCGATCCCAACAAGGTTACTGCGATCGCTCAGCAACACAACATTCCGATCGCTTGTAGCACGATCGACGAAATCCTTGCTTTGAGAGAGATTCAGGCAGTTAGTATCTCTACGCCGCCCTTTCTTCACTACGACATGGCGATCGCGGCCCTCAACGCCGGAAAACACATTCTGCTAGAAAAACCCACAACACTCAACGCATCACAAGCAAGAGAACTCGCAAACCTCGCAGAGACTCAAAATTTGATCGCAACGATGAATTTCGAGTTTCGCTACATTCCCGCTTGGCAACGGCTTTCGGAATTACTTCAGGAACAATACATCGGCAATCTTCGCTACGCCAAAGTCGATTGGCTCGTGTCCAGTCGAGCCGATGCCAGTCGTCCTTGGAACTGGTATGCTCAAAAATCTTGTGGTGGTGGGGCTTTAGGTGCGATCGGCTCCCATGCCTTTGACTACATTACCTGGCTCATGGGTGATATCAAACGGGTTTCTGCCAGACTCAGCACCTCCATTGCAGAACGCCCGGACCCGGCTGAGAATAACCAACTCAAACCCGTCACCGCCGATGACACCTGTAATATTTTGCTAGAACTCGCGAATCAAGTTCCCGTCCAAGTCTGCCTCAGTTCCGTTGCCATGCAAGGTCGGGGTCACTTCGTCGAACTCTACGGCGATCGGGGCACCCTCGTCCTCGGCAGCGACAACCAAAAAGACTACGTCCATGGATTCAAACTGTTTGGCAGCCAAGCGAATCAACCGCTGCAAGAACTCGAAATTCCCGATCGTCTCGCCTTTGCTAAAACCTATGAGGATGGCCGCATTGCGCCGATCGCCCGAGTTGTAGATCAATGGGTCCAAAGTATCCAAACCGGACAGCCCCATTCCCCATCGCTCAAAGATGGCGTGGTGTCTCAAATCATCATGGACGCTTGCCACCAATCCCACGAAACCGATCGTTGGGTGACGATCGGTTAGGATTTTTAAAATTGAGGGATTGTGAATTCAGGTGCAGTCTAGTGAAACTCACCCAAGGAGTTCTCTAGATCCAATCGCTGCTCTGCATTACGCAAGAAATAGCCACTCATCATCGCCGAGGCCAAAAGCTGACCCAACTGCTCGCGGGTCGTCGCGATCGTCACATCAAATCCCGCACTTGGCAACCCACCTAAAAGCCCACCGATATTGCGTTCCATCACCTGGATGACATCTTTGGAGCCAGGTTGAGAGAGTTGTGCGATGGTCTCGGGCTGAAGCTTCTGCACATATTGCCAGAGCTGGCCGGGTTCGTTGCTGGGAGTATTGTTGAAGTCAGACAGATTAATTGCGTCGTTCACAGTTGTCTCCGTTGCATAAGGGCTTATTTTCAATGAACCCAATGTAGCAACTGATCGATTGAACGGCAGTGAGTGTAACCGAACCTATCAAGGGAGAGAGTTCCCACCTGGTCGCCATCAGTGCAACGGTCCACTCAGATGCTCTCTGTCATTCTAAAAAGCGGGTAGCGAGAATCGAACTCGCAACTAAAGCTTGGGAAGCTTTCGTTTTACCACTAAACTATACCCGCGTAAGCTAAATTTCATCTTAGCCCAGCCATTGTAGACCAAGTGGTTCCTTTTTGACGAATTATTAGTTTTGTAATTTAATCTGGTAGTCGTATGAAATTTCGACAGACAGGGCATACTAAAGAGACCCGATAGTCTGTCTACCTTGGAATGTTTAACGCAACTGAACTACTCATCAATGACTTTGTCAAAACCCTCCGTGAGGGCTACCGCCGCACCTATGGCGGGCTAAAGTCGGATTATGAAGAAGTAATAGGATGGGTGGGTGCTATGGCGATGGAGAATGTCGCCAATAGTGACGCCCTCTATCACAATGTCGAGCATTCTATCTTGGTCACTCTGGTGGGCCAAGAACTCTTGCGCGGGCGACATATCCGCGAAGGAGGTGTCTCCTGTGATGATTGGCTACACTTTGTGATTTCCTTGGTCTGCCATGATATCGGCTACGTCAAGGGCGTCTGTCGTCAGGATCGCAATGGCTACTATGCCACAGGTATTGGCGATGAGATGATTAAGTTACCACCTGGGGCAACGGACGCGGCTTTAACGCCCTACCATGTCGATCGGGCGAAGCTATTCATTGATGAGCGCTTTGGTAAGCATGTGTTCATCGACTCAGAGCGCATTAAGTACAACATTGAACTGACGCGATTCCCCGTGCCTTTGGAGAATGACAAGGCGTCAACTGCTGACTATCCCGGCCTGATTCGAGCTTCGGACTTAATTGGTCAACTCAGCGATCCCCGCTATCTGAAAAAAATTAGTGCGCTGTTCTATGAGTTCGAGGAAACGGGGGTCAATAAAGCGCTCGGGTATAATAATCCCGGTGATCTGCGTCTGAACTATCCGAAGTTCTATTGGCAGGGGGTTTATCCGTTTATCCAGGATGGGTTGCGGTATCTGTCGGTGACGCAGGAGGGCAAGCAGATTATTGCGAACCTCTATTCCAATGTGTTTGTGGTGGAACATGCGGATTTTGAGGAGCTTTGGCAGTTGCATGTGGAGATTTAGCGGCCATCGCCTGTAGGATTATAGAGAGATTGCTAGGCTTTGAGTAAGCAGAGGCAATTCTGTTCGTCAATCGTATGGTGCGGTCATGAGCTGGTGGGAACGACTGAAGGAAAATCATCTGGCACGGTGGGGTGGGGCGATTTTGGCGCTGCTCTATGCGATCGCCCTCTTTGCGGAATTTGTAGCGCCCTACGAACCCTACGAACCGCAAGTAGACGGTGCCTTGCTTCCTCCCACACCCATCCAGTGGAAGAGTCCTTCGGGGGGCTTGAGCTGGCCCTTTGTGTACCCAGTGACGCAGGGGGCGATCGATATTGAGACGGGGCTGCGATCGGTGAAGGTCGATCGGACTTCTCCATCGCCTGTGAAGCTTTTTGTCTCAGGATTTGAATACAAGTTATTTGGGTTGATCCCCAGTCGGTTGCACTTGTTTGGGGCTGAGGGGAAGGGTCGGGTGAATCTTCTTGGGACGGATGAGCAGGCTCGTGATCAGTTGAGCCGCTTGGTGTATGGCAGTCGGGTGAGTTTGTTCATTGGGTTGTTAGGAATTGGGATTTCGTTTCCGCTGGGGCTGCTGGCGGGCGGGGTTGCCGGGTATTTTGGAGGATGGGTGGATTCGGTGGTGATGCGGTTTGTGGAGGTGCTGATGACGGTGCCGGACATTTATCTGCTGATCGCGCTGTCGGCGGTGTTACCGAATAATCTGAACAGTGCCCAGCGCTTTTTACTCGTGACGGTGATTATCTCCTTTGTGCGCTGGGCGGGTCTGGCGCGGGTGATTCGCGGTCAGGTGCTGTCGATTAAGGAGCGGGAGTTTATTCAGGCGGCGCGGGTGATGGGCGGCAAGCCTTTGTATATTATTTTGCGCCATGTGCTGCCGCAGACGGCGACCTATGTGATTATTACAGCGACGCTGACGATTCCGAGTTTTATTGTGGCTGAGGCGATTTTGAGTTTGATCGGGTTGGGGATTCAGCAGCCGGATCCGTCTTGGGGAAATATGCTGTCGCTGGCGACGAATGCGTCGATTTTGGTGTTGCAGCCTTGGTTGGTGGCGGCTCCGGCGGTGTTGATGGCGTTGACGGTGTTGGCGTTTAATCTTTTGGGTGATGGGTTGCGCGATGTGTTGGATCCGCGCGGTGTGGAGCGGTAGAGGCCCCCTAGCCCCCAACTTTGGGGGAACATGAGTAGGAGTAGAGAGGTTACGCCCATTCTAGAGACGGTTTGCGATTCGACTTGGCACAGTGTTGCAAATATAGATTGATTAGGGTTTGGTAGGGGATTCCGGTTTTGTCAGCTAATGCTTTGAAATAGCCAATTATGTCTTCTTCTAAGTGAATCGTGATTTGTTTTTTGAGATTTTTGACGTAAGGATTGGGTACGGAATTGGAAAAGTCGCCTAGCGATTCAAATCTCCACAACGCTTAATAAAAGACGATCGAGTACAATATGCCTAAGATTAATCCTCATGTCCGCACGGAGTAACGCCCTATGTCGGTCCTCGAATATCCTCTTACATTTAACTTAGATGGTGTGCTGCTGACAGATGAGCAGTTTTATAAACTGTGCATCAATAATCCTGAAATGAACATTGAGCGTAATCCCAAAGGATTGGTAATCATTATGCCACCCGTCGGAGGAGAAAGCGGAAATCGTGAATCTGAATCCATGATTGACCTTGGAATTTGGAATCGCCGAGAACAACGTGGATATGTTTTCAGTTCCTCGACTATTTTCAAATTGCCGGGTGGAGGCGATCGTTCTCCTGATGCCGCATGGGTCGAACGATCGCGCTGGAATCAACTCACCTCAGAACAAAAAAAGAAATTTCCGCCGATCGCCCCTGACTTCGTACTAGAGATTCGATCGCGGACAGACAACCTGACAAAACTTCAGGAAAAAATGCAAGAGTATATCGATAGTGGGGTTCGACTCGGATGGTTATTTAATCCCCAAGATCAACAAGTCGAAATCTACCGACCCAACCAAACTAAGGACGTCAGATCATTACCAACAACACTTTCCGGAGAAGAGATTTTGGTTGATTTTGAATTACCGATGCCATTATTTGTTGACTTGTAGCGCCATGGCTCAAAGTCCCCCTTCACCTCAGGCGTTAGACGTTCCAAAGGGTAGAGGGATTCAGCGGAATCGGCTTACTTAGACCCTCGGAAAATCCGATCGGCCTGAGCAGGCGAAACCCAACTGGCACCGATCGAATCTGCATAGCTCGGTTCTTTGGCCACAGGTTCAGTCTGCTTCACAGGCGGCGCATCGGTCTTAACGAACTCTCCAGGCCGGATTTCGGTTTTGTCCTCGGGGTAGAGAAGACTTTGGGGCGGGGCAAAACTGTTGGTCGCCGGGTTGTAGGCGAGGATTTCGCCCGTTTCGATTTCGTAGATCCAGCCGTAGATGTTGAGCGTGCCTTGGTGCATTCGCGATCGGACCACCGGATGGGTTTTGAGGTTTTCCATTTGGGTCAGGATATTTTCAGCGACCGCAATGTCCAGCAGCTCTTCGCCTTCGTAATCCGCATAGTTTTCCTTGAGGAGACGACGAGTCGCGTCCGTATGCTTCAGCCAGTCGTACACCAGAGGCATACTTTCCTGGAGAGAATTCAGTTTGAGTAGCCCTTTCATCGCGCCGCAGTGGTTGTGGCCACAGATGATGATCTGGGTAATGTTGAGCGCATGGACCGCGTACTCGATCGAAGCTCCTTCGCCGCCGTTCGCCGCGCCGAAGGGGGGCACGATATTGCCCGCATTGCGGATGACGAAGAGATCACCTGGATCCGCGTTGACCATACGGCTAGGGACGATGCGGGAGTCCGAGCAGGTGATGAAGAGGACGGCGGGGCTTTGGCCTTCGCCGAGTTGTTCAAACAGGTCTTGGTTGCTGACGAAGTAGTTGGACTGAAATTCGCGCAATCCTTGAATAAGTTTTCTCATCGCTGTTGGGCCGATCGCCTAAAGGTGCCGCTCTCTATTGTCGAGTAAGTGGTGCGATGGGGCAAGAAAATGGCGAAGTGTTAAATCGTCGGATTTCTCAATCATTGACCTCATTCGTAAACCGAACCTCCCCGTTACGGTCGCCCAAAAGCCCGATCGGCGGTTACTTCACCCTTTTACTTCGGTTGCCCTCAATGTTGCTATCTAGAGATTCAGCCTACATTGAATTCATGGAAAAACAAGCGAAGGAGCAGCCCATCGGCAAACAAAAATGATTGAATTTCAAACCAGAATCTAACCCTTCACAATTCACAATTCTACATTCACATCTACAATCACAATTCGGAGTCACTTATGTCTATCTCA
Organism: Synechococcales cyanobacterium bin31.maxbin.ball.101; assembly: GCA_013298165.1. Lineage (GTDB taxonomy): Bacteria > Cyanobacteriota > Cyanobacteriia > Leptolyngbyales > Leptolyngbyaceae > JAAFJU01. The sequence goes on from JAAFJU010000004.1 coordinate 43,000, forward strand.
TTCGTCCGCTGGCAACCTTGGCAAGAAATGGAAACCGTTCGTCGTCAACTCGATCATCTCTTCGAAGAAATGGCTCCCTTAACGCGAGACTCCCTGAGTACCACCGTTAACCGTGCCGTCCGAGTTCCCGCGATCGAACTTCTCGCCACCGACAATGCCTTAACGCTGCGCGCTGAACTTCCCGGACTTGAAGCCTCGGACCTCGACATTCAAGTCACCCGCGAAGCCGTTTCCATTAAGGGGATCAAACAATCGCCCTTTGCCAGCATCCCAACCGTAACGTCAGATGCAAAACCAGAAACGCCTGTCGTAGAAAATGCAGAAACCCCTGCCCCTCACCTCTACCGATCGGAATTTCGCTACGGTGCATTCCATCGCGTGATCGAGCTTCCCGTCGAAGTGGATCCTGACCAAGTCGTTGCTGACTTCAAGCAAGGCATCCTGACCTTGACCTTGCCGAAGCTGCATCACGATCGTCATCGGGCCGTGAAAGTCGCACTAGAAGGCTAATCCAGCCGACCGTCCCACCCTCGGGACGGTCTCGGTTCGGTAAATACCCCTTCATCAAAAACCCACACCCAGACACCATATTAGGGTTAGGGAGTGCATTGTCAAACATCTGCCAAGTCCTTGGCGTTCATGACAATCTCCGGTGTGACTGGTGCGAATTTCCCACGTAGCACCTACTTCTCAGCTCATCACGTTAATACTGAAGCGTCGGCTCAGCCCGCACAACTTCAGTCCCTTCCCTCTCAACAATGTAACTGGACAGTCTTCAAGGAGTCGAATTAAGTCTCATGGGAAAAGTAGTTGGAATTGACTTAGGAACCACAAACTCATGCGTCGCAGTCATGGAAGGCGGTAAGCCAACCGTAATCGCAAACGCAGAAGGTCTTCGCACCACACCCTCGGTTGTTGGCTTTGCAAAGAACGGCGATCGTCTCGTCGGTCAGATTGCCAAGCGCCAAGCCGTCATGAACCCCGAAAATACCTTCTATTCGGTCAAGCGCTTCATCGGACGTCGTTTTGAGGAAGTCTCCAACGACACCACAGACGTGCCCTACAAGGTCGTCAATAGCGGCGGTAACGTCCGTCTCGATTGCACCGCCCAAGGCAAACAATTTGCTCCCGAGGAAATCTCCGCCCAAGTTCTGCGGAAACTAAAGGATGATGCCAGTAAGTACCTCGGTCAAGAAGTGACCCAAGCGGTGATCACCGTTCCTGCTTACTTCAATGACTCTCAGCGTCAAGCGACGAAAGATGCTGGGAAAATCGCAGGTCTCGAAGTTCTCCGGATCATCAACGAGCCGACCTCCGCGTCCCTCGCCTATGGTCTCGACAAGAAAGCCAATGAAGTCATCCTGGTCTTTGACTTGGGTGGTGGTACCTTCGACGTTTCGATTTTGGAAATCGGCGATGGCGTCTTCGAAGTCATGTCTACGTCTGGTGACGCTCACCTGGGTGGTGACGACTTCGATAAGAAGATCGTGGACTACATGGCCGAAGAATTCCGCAAGGCTGAAGGCATCGACCTTCGCAAGGACAAGCAAGCCCTGCAACGTCTGACCGAAGCGGCTGAAAAAGCCAAGATTGAACTGTCCAACGTGTCGCAATCCGACATCAATCTCCCCTTCATCACCGCGACTCAAGATGGTCCCAAGCACTTGGAACTTTCTTTGACCCGTGCGAAGTTTGAAGAATTGACTTCGGACTTGATCGATCGCTGCCGTATCCCCGTCGAAAAAGCGCTCGCTGACGCCAAGATCTCCAAAGATCGGATCAACGAAGTCGTCCTCGTCGGCGGTTCTATCCGGATTCCCGCTGTCAAGCAATTGGTCAAAACCTTGCTCGGCAAAGAACCCAACGAAAGCGTCAACCCTGATGAAGTCGTTGCTCTCGGCGCGGCAATTCAAGGTGGCGTCCTCTCCGGCGAACAAGGCACCGAAGGGCTATTGCTGCTCGACGTAACGCCTCTGTCCCTCGGTGTGGAAACCCTCGGTGGCGTGATGACCAAGATCATCACTCGCAACACGACGATTCCCACTAAGAAATCGGAAACCTTCTCCACCGCCGTGGATGGTCAGTCCAATGTGGAAATCCACGTCCTCCAGGGCGAACGGGAAATGACCACGGACAACAAGAGCCTCGGTCAGTTCCGTCTTGACGGCATCCCAGCGGCTCCTCGTGGCGTTCCTCAGATCGAAGTCACCTTCGACATCGATGCTAACGGTATCCTCAGCGTCACCGCGAAGGACAAGGGCACAGGCAAGGAGCAGACTATCAGCATTACGGGTGCTTCCACTCTCGATAAAAACGAAGTCGAGAAGATGGTGCGCGATGCTGAAATGAACTCCTCCAGTGACAAAGAGAAGCGCGATCGGATTGACCTGAAAAACCAAGCAGATTCCTTGGCGTATCAAGCTGAGAAACAAATGAATGACTTGGGCGATAAGGTCACGGCTGATGACAAATCGAAAATCGAAGGTCTGGTCAAAGAACTTCGCGACGTCATCCAAGCTGAAAACTTCGACGCGATCGGCACCAAGAAAACCGAACTCGAACAAGCCCTCTACCAAATCAGCTCTAACGTCTACCAGCAAGCAGGTGGCGAAGGCGCACCTGAAGGCGGCGCAGACGCAGGCGGTGCGGCTCCAGACGGCGACGACGTGATCGACGCAGACTACACTGAAACCAAATAGGTTTAGTCGGTCAATCATCTAAATAAAAAGCGGGGGATTTTGATTCAAGATCCCCCGCTTTTTAATGCGCCAAACTTATGGGTTTACTTTTGGCTTCGATCGTTCACAGAGCCACCAGCCGATCGCAATCCCCGCAAAACTCGCCACTAAATCGCCCACATCAAAGGTTCGATTGGGTGACAGAGATTGAGCGAATTCTTCCGCAACTGTAAAGATCCCAAACAACGCTGGAAACAACGGCAAGCGTCGCCAACCCGATCGAAAATTGAACACCCGATGCCCCACAAACGTCGCAATGCCATACAAAATTACATGGGCCGCCTTATCATTCGCCGTCAAAAATCCTGGTAACTTCCCCTGATAGGCCAGCCACAGAATCAACCCAAATACCATCAAATAGAAAAATCCTAAAATCTGCCATCGCCGCTGCATTGCCATTCAAAATCCATCCTAAAAACCGAACGATCGTCTTGATTCATATCGGTTCATTCCGTCGGACGATCGGAGCTTATGCACCCAATCCACAATCACAACAACTCCACATAGAGACTTCAAATCTACGTGAAGTTACGTAATTTTAATCTATCCATAAGAGTATAGTCATTTCATCTTAAACCTCGACCGATAATCTCAGGTTATCCCTGTATTATTCGACACCTGGAATCGCTCTAAGATGATGAAACTAAAGTCGATCGCGCCCCTGTCAGCCACGCTTTTGTTATCAGGATTGCTTCCCTTAAGTGCTAGCGCTCAAACACTCCCCTCGAATCCTGCGCCGATCGTTCAGCCTCGCCTCAGTATTTACACAGGTACCGCAGGTTCAGGATTTAACTCATCGATCGATTTGGGTGCCTTTACGCCATTATTCCAAACCCCAGGACAAACCCTTACTTATTTAGATGGCAAATTGCGGATCGACACAGGGAGCAGCGTCTTAGGTGGTAATCTGTTGTTCGGGCATCGCTTTTTGAATGATGCAAAAACTCGGGTCATTGGTGGTTATGTGTCTTACGACACCCGTAATACAGGAGCCACGGTTTTTAATCAACTCGGAGCTGGATTTGAAGTCCTGGGGCAGAACTGGGACTTTAATACCAATGCCTACCTGCCGATCGGAAATAATAATGTTCAACTCGCCGGAAGTGCCACGGGATTTGGATTTCAAGGGAATTCACTGCTCCTCGATCGCACCCGCGTTTTACAAGATGCCTTAGCCGGATTTGATGCTGAAGTGGGAACGCCATTGATGCGTTGGAAGGGCGGTGGATTGAAGGGCTATGCTGGGGGCTATCTGTATTCTGGAGAAGGCATTCCTAGTTTTGCAGGCGTGAGAGGTCGGTTGGTCGGGACTTGGGGTGGAATGACTTCTGGGTTGAGCATTCAAAATGATCCCAGATTTGATACCCGCATTGTTTTTAATATTGGCGCAATTTTCGGGGGACCTAGCAGTTCTTCAAATTCTGACGATCGCATCAACATTGCCTCTCGGCTCGGCGATCCGGTTCAACGTGAGTCAAATATCCTAGTCGATAACCAAACCATCAGGGACACGATCGTTGCCATTAATCCTGCCACAGGTAAACCCTGGGTCTTCCAACAAGTCACCCTCGGTGCGATCGCAGGAACTGGAACGGCTGAAGCACCCACGGGAACCGTGGCAGCGGCTTTGAGTAAAACGTTATCTGACGGCAACGGCATTGTCTATGTTAAATCCGGTAGCAATCCTGGAATTCCCGCTTTCACCGTTCCAACTAATGTTCAAGTTCTCTCCACAGGTCCCGTTCAGAAGCTCAATACACCTCAAGGTGTCATCAATCTCCCCGGTTCCGGCACAGGGGTTAATCCCAACTCCGGGACCGTCACCTTAGCGACCAATGGCTCAAATCAAGTCATCTCTGGATTTAACATTGTTAACACCGCAGGCAATCCCGCGATCGTCGGAACCAATAATACTAACGCCACGATCGCCAACAACACCATTGTGATTAATGCTCCTAACACCGCCGCTAGCCAGAGTCTTGGGCTTGCAGGGCGCGGGATTGTTTTAATCGGGGCGAACAGTACGGGAGACGGACAGACGACGATCGACAACAACACTGTACGGAATGCAATCGGGGAAGGTATTCGACTTGAGAACGTCAGCGGAAAAGCTTTCATCACCCGCAATACAGTTTTAAACACGATTCAACCCTATAACCAAACTGGTATTGAATCCAGCATCTACGTTCGTAACAATAAAGGCGATGTCGATCTGACGATTGCTAATAACTTAGTGGGAGACAACAATACCCGATCGACTACAGGCTATACCTCTGTAGTGGGCAGCGGGGTTTACACCTCGGTTCCCTTAGTGGGCAACGAAGTCGATGGTATCGAGTTCAGTCTATGTCGCAGCTATGCAGGGGGCTTACCGGACACCTTTGCCGCCTGTAGTGGCACTGCAACCGCGAAGGTTACGATCGCCAATAACACCATTCGAAACATTGGAGTGGTTGGTACTGATGGATCGGATGGAATCGACATCAACCTCAACAATGGCGATGTGGATTTGCTTCCTGATAAAGGAGCGCGGGTCAGTAGCCTCTCGATCACAGGCAACACCATTACAAATATTGCCGATAAGGGCATTAGCTTTGGGTCGGATGGAGATGCTGTGCTGGGTCTAGGGACGGTATCTAACAATACGATTACGAATGTAGGCGATATCGGCATCGCACTTCGCTCTCGCCAAACCTCCAATACGAATTACGTTGCCACTAATAATGTCATTACTAGAGCGGGGACTAGTGGTATCGAGTTTGCATTAACCCGAGCTGACAATGCTGCGATCGCTTCGGCAATTATTTCGAATAACATAATCAACAATAGTGGAACAGCCGGAATTAATATCCGATCGCGCATCAATGGCCAAGCCAAAGCAACCGTTACAAATAACAGCATCAACAACAGCGATCGCACCACAGGCAACGTTATCGGTATCGCTGTCAGTGCAGAAGAAGCCAGTAAACTGCAAGTGACGATCGACCAGAACACCATCACAGGCAACCGGAGAGAAGCCATTGCGATCGGAGCTAACACGACGGCAGCAGGGGGAACCTCTCCAGTGAATGCGATCGTCACCAATAACACCCTCACCGGAAATAACACCACAGGCGCGGCGAGTGGCGCATTCACCGCCAGAGCTGCCAGCAATACCAACCTCTGCCTACAACTCCAAAACAACACCGCTGGAACAACGGCTACCACGGGATACTTCCTCAATCGTGCCGCCACGACAGCCACCGCGAATCCAATCTTCCGCATTGAAAGCTCTCTGCTCGTCAGCAACACCGGAAGCTTCACGCCCACCATCCCCTTACCTGCCACCTTTACCTCGATCGCAACGGGGACTTGTGCCTTCTAGGTCCCGTTGATGATGTCGGTTTAATGATGCTCCAAGTCCCTCAATTTTCTGGGGGACTTTTTTGCTTTGTTGAGATACGATCGCCCCCCCTTAATGCTGCGATCGTCATCGGAATCAGTGGTTCTGTTCGTTGACTTGCATGAAGAATCGTCAAGCCAACAATTTCTTCCCGATCGTCATAGCGAATCACAATGTCATCATCAGTCAGTTCGCTATCGTCTGACGATTTGGGTGGATTGTAAAAATCAATGTAGAGGACATCGGCTTTGGGATCGTAGGTTTGCCAACGATCGTCCGGTAATCGAATCGGGATTCCATTGCGAGAAATTGCGATCATCTCTCCATATCCCATTGAATGGGTTCCTCATTTTCAAAGACTAATCATCAGGAAGACTTAGAATTTCGTCTTCGATCAGTTCTGGAAGATCTTCGGTGTGAACATGAAGATGACAGACAGAACCTGTGAGTTCGGCAAGAATATCGCCTCTTTGATCGTCTGTGAGTGTGGAGAGCTTCAGTTGGTTCAGAAGAATGAGAACTTTCTCGCATTCTTCACCGAGTTCGTCTAGGAGGACGGATAAGGTTGATTGTGTTTGAGGTAATGGTGCAATGTTAGGAATCATTATTGTCCTCTTCTAAGTCGTTTTTCTGCGCGGGCTAGGCTTTTCTTCAATCCTGCAATTTCTTTCTCCCAGTAGTAGATTAGGTTTTGGTCTGGACCAGGCTTGTTCTTTTCATCTTCAATTTTTTAATAGTGGATCTCAATTTGACGCTGGATGCTGTTAACTGATTTTTGGAATTTCTTTTTTGGCAAGACTTTAACCTCCGATCGCATTTTCCTATTTTAATAGATCTTGCGATTCTACGATCGCACCATCCGGTAGATTTAACTGTCCCATGAGTCACGCTCCATTCTGAGACTCCGATCGATGTCTTCGATTGAGCGGTGAGGGTGTTTTTGACGGACTTGCTGGATAAATTGTCGGATATTTTTGCGATCGCAGGGTATTGGTTTTGATTGAAGCGTTACGGTTGTGATCAATGCTGAAACTTCTTCAAGCTGCTGTTCATCCATGTTGGATAAATCTTGAATGATTTTCTCTAGAGTAGTCATATTGAAGTCCTCCTAATCCATTCTATTTTAAATGATTACGCGCTAATGTAACCGATCGCCCCTCCCTCCCCTTCTACATTCTAAGTTCCTCATTCTTCATTCTCCACCGCGCCTAATGCCTTAAGAGTCGCGATTCTCCAAAAGGAGAGGCTTTGCCAACGTAGCGGGAGTTAAACCTTTGATGCAAAAAGTTTTTTCAATCATAATTGCAACATTTCAATCAGCTTTTCATTTAAAAGTTGCATTTGATTGGGACCTAATTTCCCGAAATGCCTAATGATACATTGTTTAGTGGATGTGGAAATTCGAGTTGTTCTAATTTTAGAGGAGAATTTCAATCCAGTTATAGAGAATTCAGGATCTTGTGGGAAAAGTGGAAGATCTTCTGGAAAAAGACGATCGATATTTTGGGAGGTAATCGCACAGAGTGTTACATCATCACCGATCGGATTGACCCAGAGAATGACAGCGGGACGGGGTTTAGAAAGACTAATATCTTGGCTGAAAGGAAAACTAATCAGTACAACATCTCCTTTTTTCACCATTGGATCGGCTCTCCATCTTCAAACGTATACAGATCCGGTTCATCATGCCAAAAATCAAATGAGCCTCCTCTTTCACTAAGTAGCATGAGTTCTTTAGTGGTGACTTCAGGATATTCGGTTAGTTCTTCATCAGCAAGACGCTGTTCGAGGACTTGACGCTCTGCGATCGGAAGCGATCGAATAAGCTGAATAATAGATTCAACCATTTGGATATTGATAGTACGATCGTTGGCGTAGCCTCCCGGAACGGGAATCGTCTCTGTGTTCATTTGCTGATCCTCCTAGTAAGTTCCATTTTAATATATTTTGTAATTCTCCGATCGCACCTCTCTCCCCTTCTCCATTCTAAATTTCTCATTCTTCATTCTCCACCGCGCCCAATGCCTTAAGAGTCGCGATCGTAGCGGGAGTTAAACCTTTGACCCCAGTGATGTTCATGCCTTCGTAGGGAAAGCTTTCTGTCAACACGACAACACATTTTCCAGAATTAAAATCCCATACTCTGATACTCATATCTCTGCCACTACTAATAATCTGCTTTGCATCCTGGTCAAAAACAATTGATTCTATAATGCTAGTATGACCTTCTAGCATCATTACACACTCGCCAGATTTAATATCCCAAATTCTTATCAACGAGTCATTGCCACCGCTGACAAGTACATCAAGACTAGGATGAAAAGTGATGCAGCGAATCCAATTATCAGATCCTTTCAATATTGAAATACATGTTTCAGAATCCAAATCCCAAATCCTTATATTGCCTTCATAACCTCCAGTTGCTAAAATCTTTCCTGAACTGTGAAATGCCACCGATAAAAGTGGCTCTGAGCCTGATTTGAGAACACTTAAGCATCTACCATTATGTGTATCCCATACTCGAACTGTCCTGTCACTTCCACAACTTGCAATAGAAAGACTGTCAGGACTGAATTGAATTGATTTAATCCATCCAGTGTGACCTCGTAGATCTCTTACTAGTTGACCAGATAGAGTCCAAATTTTTATACTCATATCGTGATGAGCACTAGCAAATAAATTACTGTCTGCGCTTATATCGACTGAATATACTGTGCTATTTACATTGATAACTTTACAGCATGTATAGTTGTTTAGATCCCAAATTCTCACTGTTTTATCATAGCTGCCACTGACCATTTTCATCGCATCTTTAGTAATAGAAATTGAGTAGACTGATTGCTTATGACCAGGCATAATGCAGATTTTGTTCTTCTGATTTTTATCCCAAATTTTAATATCGCCATTATCATCACCACTAGCTATCAATGATGACTGAGAGTATGAAAAAACTGAGCGAATCCATGTGGAATTACCTTGAAATATTGCTGCTGACTCAACAGATTCCATATTCCAAAATCGTAAAGACTTATCAAAACTGCCTGATGCGAAATCATTGCTTTCTGATATAAATTTAACTGCGTGAACAGTGCCAGTATGTCCTTCTAAGGTTGAAATACATTGCTTTGATAAGATGTTCCATATTTTCACTTTATTATCTTTACTTCCACTGACTAAAAAATTTCCGTCATAGCTAAAATCGATAGAATATATCCAGTCACGATGTCCTTCTAAACAGCCAATTATGTTTCCATCTATATCGATCAGTTTAATATTATTATAATCATCTATTGCGATCATACTATTGTCAGGACTAAGCGCTATGTGAGAAATTCTTCGCGAATTATAGTTGAAGTTTTTAGTGCATACTCCACTAGCAAGATCCCATACTCTAACATGACCATCATCGGAACTGCTTACTAGAATCTTATTAGACTTACTAATTTGCATGGACCTAACTGTTGCAGTATGTCCCTTTAATATACTTAAATAAGATCCATCTCTTGAGTCCCAAATTACTATATCTCCGTTATGCCAAGAACTAATTATTGAGTTGTTTGAATTATTAAAGATGACACAGAAAGGTGTCATATAAAGGCTCTGAACAGATACCGAATAGGCGCTACTAAATTCACTGCCAAACTGATTCCACGATTGCATTGGAGAATCTGTTGGGAATTCTCTTTGAATGCTAAAACTTGTCTCCTCTTCGATATTCCAAATAATAATTCTCTTGTCATTACTTGCACTAGCTATTAGATTTCCATCTCCACTAAAATCTAGAGACCAAATTAAGTCAAGGTGCTCTTTTAAGACTAATTTTTCCTGGTTTTTCTGAGTATCCCAAAGCCTGATTGCACCATTTCCATCACCTGTTGCCAAGATATTCTTAGCCGATATAAATGCTAGTGAAAATATACTACTAAGACAAGTACTGAATCTACAATTTGAAAGAATTGCATTAGAGAAATTGGAATTTATGAGTCTTGCATTTATAAAATCGCCTTCAACTATAACTGTCTTACTAAAGTCCTGGGACTCAAAATCAGTCTTATTTTTTGATAGTATACTGATGGCATTGCCCCCAACATACCGTACATTTTCTTTACTTTGATTTTTAGTCGTCCATATTACTTGGATTAGAGGGTTTTCTTTTGATTGTTCAAGAGGGCTGAGAAGGGATACCAGTAGATCAATCACCGCCTTTGCTAAAACCTCCTTCCCAAAGCCCGATCGCAGCACCTCAAGCCCCTCCGTCACAAACCCCTTCAGCGGAGCAACAGCCCCACCCCCAAAGTACTCCGACCACGTATAATCCCGAGGCTCCAAGGACCGATCGATCCCCGACTTCATCTGTGCCAACTCCAGAAAATCAGGAGCCAACGCCCCCAGCTCCGCCGCAAACTTAAACGCCACAAAAAACTCCAAAAGCGATCGATGCGCAGGCGTATAATCCCCATCCGAATTGCGAATGAGCATCGTCTGACCCATCATGTCGTAATGCCAATGGTCCAGATCCTTCTCCTCCTGCACCGCCGACCCAAACAACGTGCGAATCCGATCGGGAAACTCCCGATAATTGAGGCTCATGCGATCGTTCGACAACATTTCCCACGACAACTCACAGAGGAAATACAACTTATCTGCCATCGACGTAAACGTCCGCTCCGCCTTAATATCCCGCTCCATCTTGCGCTTCACCGCATACAAATACACCCGCGACATATCCACAGGTTTCCCCGCCTCAATATCCGGCAACGCCTCCAAAATTAACTCCGTCATCACAGGACGCCGTGCCAAATCCAGAAGCTGCGGATTCCCCATCACCTGCTCCACCGTTTCCGATGACGATGCCAATAGCAATACCTCTCGGATTTGCGCATCGTCAAACTTCTCAAGTTCTAACACCTCAAACTGCGGCGTCTCTCCTGATAACCCTCGCGTTGACGCTTGCAATTCCGCATTGAGGAGCGATCGACCTTCCTTCGCATCGGGAAAGTGTTCCGTCCGACAGGTCAAGATCACCTTAGAACCCGGCACCACCACCTTCGCCAGCTCCCAGAAATTATTAATCATCTGCTGCTTATCGACCCGTGCCGCCATCTCATCAAAGCCATCAAAAATCAGCAATAACTTACCCATCCGATTCAGCTCCTCAAATGCCGAATACCCCGGAATCGGAATCTCATGCTTGCGAAAAAAGAACTCCGAAAACAACGACTCCACACTCACCGCCTTCGCATAATCCCGCAGCGGAATCACGATCGGCAACCTCGGACGCTCGACACCATTCGCTTTCGCCGATCGATACTTCGACACTGCGATCGACGCATAATGCAACGCCAACCAAGTCTTGCCCGTCCCAAACTCCCCCAAAATCGACAAATGCTCCTTCGCCGGATCATCCAGCCACAGGTCAATATAGCCCTCCGTCCAGCCATCCCCTTCCCCATACCGACTCATCCCCAACCGCTGATGCGAAACCGGGTCAAACTCCTCCTTCATACAAGCCAACGGCACATACCGCGCCTCAATTCCCCGCGTCGCAATCTCCGCCTCCAACCAATCCAAATACCCCTCAAAATCCGCATCCTGATCCAAAAACTCATCAAACGTAAAACAATACAAATCCCCATTCTCCGCTTTCTCCACCTCCGATCGCGCCGCCTTACTAATTCGCCGCGCCGTCACCAACCATCCCTCATCCACCCGCTGCGCTCCCACCGATTCCCGCAACCCCATGACATCCCGCACCCCCGCCTCCCCCGCAATCCCCCGCACAAGAACGCGATCGAACCCCCGACGCTTCGGAATCTCAATCACCCACTCAAAATAATCCGTCTCCCACTTTTCCGTCTTCTCCAACCGATACCCCAACACCTCAAACCACGATCGCATCCGAAGCGCCAACTCCCCCGCTCGACACCCCGCCGTTGCTAACGCCAGCGTTTCCCCCGATTCGATCGCAGCATTTCCGTTCCCTGTTAACGCCGGATGATTCGCAATGGCTTCTAACTGGTCAGCAATCTGTTTCACATTGCGATCGACCCGCGATAACTTTTGCGCTTCCAGAATTTCTTTAGGCGTCTGCGATCGTTTCGCCATCTTCAAAAACGCCGCCGCAAACTCCACCAACTCCCGCTGAACGTCGCCACCCGCCTCCACCACCCGCGCCTCTAGCCCCTCCTGCCGAACATAAGCCCCAGCCTGCGTCAACCAACCCTGCGGATCATTCCCATCAAAACACTGCCGAAACCCTTGCCGAATCTCCGCCGATCGAAAAATCTCCAAACAAATCGCAGGCTTTTCAATGCCATACTCTACGATCGCATAGGCATAAATCCCCTCAAAATCCTCCGGTGGATGTTCCGGATCCAGCCCCACCTGCTTCAGCACCCGAATCACATGCTCATTCCGCTTCAGCTTATCCGTAACAAACGGAGAACCCGCCAACGCCTGAATAGCCTGAAGAAAAAGAGCGATCGCCATAGCACTAAATCCTAAAACCTGAGAAGAATCCGAACTTCCTCCCAGTGTAGCGAAATTTAATCGACTGAGTAGAACTAAGCCGCCATAGACTGCGAATATAAATGCTGTTGAAAGTCAGTAAAGACGGTGCGGATCTGGACAACGCTTCCTAATTCGGCAACGGCATCTCGAATATCGTCATATTTTAGGGTTAAAAGCTGAGGGAGCTTATCTTGGTCGAGTTCTTCAACGCCTTCTTTTACATATTGATCGAGAACGAAGTCTAGGAATTCTTGCTGTTTGCCAAAATACTTGGAAAAAATGAGTGGCTTAAAGGCGGTAACTCGATCGGTGCGGCTTATGGGTTCGGTGGCATAGGCGATATAGGTCAACACGTCATAAAGGTCACTTTTTTCGGCATTGATCAGACGGCTGATTTCGGTGAGTTGGTCTTTGCCGTAGCCTTTTTCTGCTAGTCCTTCCAACAAGGCTTTGCGGGTGTCAGGACGGCTCCAGAGCGATCGCAATTCGGCTTCATTTTTAAACAGTTCAGGGATTTCGCCGAAGAGTCGCTCGATGAATTCGACGGCAGAGAGTGGCTTTCCGTCAGGACTCCAAAAACTTGTGGTTATGCGAGATTCGAGATGACGATCGGTACCATCAGCGAGTTTGATTTTGATGATGGGGGGACGAGTGGATTCGGATGGGGATGTTGGGGATGTTGGGGTGTAGGGGGCTTGGGGTTCGCGGGCACGATCGCTCACAGGTGTGGGGTCTTGAGGTTCGCCGTCCCATTCGGGGTCGTTGAAGTGTTCGTAGGCTTTCACGAAGTCGTAGATCGTGAAGTAGTCTTTGCCGTCAAAGAGTCGAGTTCCGCGACCGATGATTTGTTTGAATTCGATCATGGAGTTAATGGGACGCATTAGCACGATATTTCGGACGTTGCGGGCATCGACTCCGGTGGAAAGTTTTTGGGAGGTGGTGAGGATGGTGGGAATGCTTTTCTCGTTGTCTTGGAAAGTTTTGAGAAATTGTTCGCCGAGTTTGCCGTCGTTGGCGGTGACGCGGACGCAGTAGTTGGGATGGGTGCTGATTTTGGTTTGGTTGATTAGGTTGCGGACGGCGAGGGCGTGAGGTTGGTTGGCGCAGAAGACGATCGTTTTTTGGGTTTGATCGATCGCTTCCATAAAAAGCTGGACTCGATAGCGTTCTCGTTCTTCGATTTCGATGATGCGATTAAAGTCTTTCTCAGTGTATATTTTTTCTTCGTTTACCATTCCTTCTAGCATTTCGTCTTCGGGGCTGTAGGTATACTCGTCCAGGTTGGTTTCTATTTGGCGGACTTTGAAGGGGGTGAGGTAGCCGTCGTTGATGCCGGATTTGAGGGCGTAGGTGTAGACGGGTTCGCCGAAGTAGGCGTAGGTGTCGGCGTTGTTTTCCCGTTTTGGGGTGGCGGTGAGACCGAGTTGGACGGCTGGGGCGAAGTATTCGAGGATGCTGCGCCAAGTGCTTTCGTCGGTGGCTCCGCCGCGATGGCATTCGTCGATGATGATGAAGTCGAAGAAGGTGGGCGGATAGTCGAAGAATTTTGGAGCGGGGTTTCCGGCTTCGTCTTTTCCGGTCATGAAGGTTTGGAAGATGGTGAAGAAGATGTTGCCGTTTTTGGGGACGCGACCTTTTTTGCGGATTTCGTCGGGATCGATGCGGACAAGGGCGTCGTCGGGGAAGGCGGAGAAGGCGTTGTAGGCTTGGTTGGCGAGGATGTTACGATCGGCCAAAAATAGGATTCGAGGCTGACGTGTTGCGGTGGGGCTGAGGTTCCAGCGGCTTTGGAAGAGTTTCCAAGCGAGTTGGAAGGCGATGAAGGTTTTGCCTGTGCCTGTGGCCATGGTGAGGAGGATGCGAGTTTGGCCACAGCAGATCGCTTCGAGGACGTGTTTGATGGCGTTGTGTTGGTAGTAGCGGGCTTCCCAGGTGCCGCTGCGATCTTCAAAGGGGATGGCGGCGAAACGATCGCGCCAGAGATTTTCTTGGCTGAAGGTGAGGTGCCAGAGTTCGTCGGGGGTGGGGTATCGATCGATGTAGCCTTCGACTCCGGTTTGCATGTCGATCTGGTAGATGCGGCGTCCGTTGGTGGAGTAGGCGAAGCGGGTTTCGAGTTTTTCGGCGTAGTTTTTGGCTTGGGCGACGCCTTCGGTGTCGGGGAGGTCTCGTTTTTTGGCTTCGATGACGGCGAGTTTTTCGCCTTTGTAGACGAGGACGTAGTCGGCAAATTCTGAGGTGGCGCGTTTGCCAGAACCGAGGAGGCGACCGGGGGCAATGACTTCGCGACGAATCCTGCTGTGTTCAACGGTGCCCCAGCCTGTGGCTTTGAGGGCGGGGTCGATGAGTTCTGCGCGGGTTTCGGCTTCGTTCATGGGGCGCTGGACTCAGTATGTTGGGAGGTGGGAATGTATCTATTGTAATGGTCTACGCAGTGTGTGGACCGATTTCAGCTTGAAAAGTTGCCTGTAGAAGTATTAATTCACCTATGATTTTCATTGAGTTAAATCAATGAACTAGTTTTACGTTTAAGCACTTTTTTGCTTGTTCTATAAGGGTTTCAGGTTTTTAGAGGTGGCTATACGGTTTTGCGTTTAAGCACTTTTTGATGGATTGATGACTTTTGTCGGTGTCCATCTCAATTGCGCACACAGTGTATGCGCAATGGCTAGAGTCAGGTTGTGGGCAATAAAATTCGGTTTGCGTTAAAGCACTTTTTTGTAGTTTCCATAAGGGTTTCAGCTTTTCAAGGCTGGCTACATGGGTTTGCGTTAAAGAACTTTTTGATGACTTGATGGGCGATCGACTCAATTGTGAACACACTGTGTTCACAATTGCTGGATCTAGCTTGAGCATTAGTTTATTGGAGATGCATCCAGGTTAATCGTCTCCGAAGTGCAGAGACAATCTGTGAATTCGGCAAGATTTTGCAAAATTGAGGCTTTGCTCATGGGGTCTCTTGGTCAGCGGTGAGTTCTCCGGTAAAGGCTTTTTGGAGGATGGATTGTTTGAGTTCGGTGAGGGCGGCGAGTTTTTGGCGGTAGATGGCTTCGAGTCGTTGGGTTTCCGAATAAATTTCATTTAGACTTGAGACAATTTGCACTTGATCTTCAAGCTTTTTAGGAATAGGAAGAATGAAATTGACCAGGGTTTTAATTGGCAATTGAGGCTGTGCTGCACCAGATGTAAATCTTTTAATTTGCGATTTCATAATAGATGATCGCATTAGTTCAAACAGGTATTCCGACTTAAGAATACTCTCATTCGGCCTTAGAATTAGCATTCCAGAATTAATCCGAATGTGATCAAATTCAACACTATCATCATAAATAGCAATATTGCCGATTGTTCCTCGCGTTGTCAAAAGGACATCTCTTCGGTTAAGCTTACCTTTACGAAGCTGATCATCCTTATCTTTTGAAATAAACATCGTAGTATCAAAATTAAAACCATCTGGCCTCACATTTTTTGTATTCAAGAATAGACAATGACCTTCAACAAGGAAATCCGATTGTTGAGGATAGTTTTTCCCTCTATCCCCATCAATGATTTGTATGATTTGAGTGTCACCCATTTTTTTTTCATCCCGATCGCCCTTCTGAGTAAAGATCGCATTCAGATAGCTTTCAAAGAGTTCGCGGGCGTTGGCGAGGTTCTGTTTGGTGTTTTCGATCGCAACATCGATCGCCTCAAACGCCTGGTCTACGATCGATACAATCCGCTTCTGTTCATCGATCGGGGGAACTGGAATTATGAAATCAACTAATGTCTTAATTGGTAATTGAGGTTGCGCCGCACCTGATGTATGTCTAACAATCTGCGATTTAATGATCGGCGATAGAAGTATCTTAAATAAGAAATCTGAAGCGATTGTACGCTCGTTAGGACGCAAAATCAGCATTCCAGAATTAATTCGAATATGATCAAATTCGACACTATCGTCGTAGATAGCGATATTTCCAATTGTACCTCTTGTTGTAAGAATAACATCTCGTCGATTCAGTTTTCCTTTACGAAGATGTTCATCTTTCTCCTTATTAATGAACATCAATACATCAAAATTAAACCCATCTGGCCTAACATTTTTCGTGTTCAAGAAAATGCAGTGCCCTTCAGATGTGAAATCAGATTGCTGAGGGTAGTTTTTACCTCTATCACCATCAATGATTTGCATAAGGTCAGGATCGCCAAACTTCTTCTCTATCCAATTTTCTCTCATAACAGCCCTCCAATCTTTATCCCAATCTCTACACTCTCCGTATCCAACAGCCCATTCAATCTATTCATCATCAACCTCTCGATCGGCCCAAAGCTGCAACCGTTCCGCGATCGCCTCAGGACTCGGCAACTCATCCCGATAAGCCTCCGGTAACTGCGGCACAATCGTATAAGTCGCCACCCCGATCGGTCGAGAAGCCGATCGCAACGCATATTCCACTACAGTCTTGTTTTTCGATCGACAGATGATGATGCCGATCGGGGGATTCTCGCCCTCCATTCTCTCTTGACAATCCAACGCCTCCAGATAAAACTCCATCTTGCCCTTGTGTTCTGGCTTGAAGTCACCGATTTTTAGCTCGATCGCCACCAAACAACGCAACCGTCGATGAAACAAGAGCAAATCGATGAAATATTCTTGTCCACCGACTTCCAGCCGATATTGATGATCGATAAAGGCATAGGCACCACCCATCTCAGAGAGGAACGATCGGACATTCTTGACCAATGCCTGTTCTAAATCATGCTCTGAATGTTCATCTGCCAAATCTAAGAAATCAAAGGTGTAATGATCTTTAACCGCAAGTAACGCTTGATTCTTGATCTTCTCTGAAACTGTCTCATCAAAATTCGTCTGATTTAGCAAATACCTTTCGTAGCTCTTGTTATCCACCTGATGCTGAAGCACCGCCTTCGTCCAACCAAACCGCGCCGTTGCCCTGAGGTAGAATTCTCGCTCCAAATCGTCCTTACAGCGCCCAAAGATGATCAGATTTTTGGTCCAGCTAATTTCTGCAACCAGTGGTTGCAGTTTTGGGCAAGTCGCGTAGCTACAGTAGAATTCCCGCATATTCCATAGGTTTCTGACCGAAAAGCCATTGCGCCCAGGGAACTCTGCTTGTAAATCTCTCGCCAATGTCTCCACCACCGACTTGCCCCAGCCGAGCGCCGTCTGTTTCTGGTGAATCATCTCCCCGATCGCCCAATACAGTCCCACTAGTTCACGATTGACACTTCGCATCGCCTGAAGCTGCCGATCGCGAATCTGCTGCTTAATCTCACGGAGAAAATTGGCATAATCTTGCGGATTCATCTCACTCACAACAGACCTCCAATACCTTCCAAAATTTTCGCACTCTCCGCATCCAAAAGCGCGATCGCATTCATAATCTCGATCGGCGATCGCAGCGCCACGTCCTCAGCTTTATTTGGATTCTTCACCGACAAATCAAATGACTCCCGATCGATATCATTCACATCCACCAACCAAGACTTCTCCGACACCGCAAACGTCGCCTGCAATTCCACAAACTCCCGCAAATCCTCATCATTTAGCGCATTCGTCTTCCCCATATTCCGCCCCGGATCAAGCTGGTAATACCAAATCTTCCGAGTCGCCTCCCCCTTCCCGAAAAACAAAACAACCGTCTTCACCCCCGCCCCAATAAACGTCCCACTCGGACAATCCAAAATCGTATGTAAATTACAATGCTCCAACAACTCCTGCCGCAACGCCCGAGACGCATTATCCGAATTGGATAAAAACGTATTCTTAATCACCACCGCCGCCGTCCCACCCGCCTTCAAAATCTTAATAAAATGCTGCAAAAACAGAAACGCCGTCTCCCCCGTCTTAATCGGGAAATTCTGCTGCACCTCTTTGCGCTCCTTCCCCCCAAACGGCGGATTCGCCAAAATCACCTCGAACCGATGCTTCTCCTGAATATCATTCAAACTCTCGGAGAGCGTATTCGTATGAATAATATTCGGTGCATCAATCCCATGCAAAATCATATTCATAATCGCAATCACATAGGCAAGACTCTTCTTCTCCTTCCCCACAAAAGTCCCCGTCTGCAACTGTTGTAACTGCTTCGTCGTCAGATTCCCCCGCCGCAAATAATCATAACTCTCACACAAAAATCCCGCCGACCCACAAGCCCCATCATAAATCCGATCGCCAATCCTCGGCTTCACCACCTCAATCATCGCCCGAATCAGAGGACGCGGCGTGTAATACTCACCCCCATTGCGTCCCGCATTCCCCATATTCTTGATCTTCGCCTCATACAGATGCGATAGCTCATGCTTCTCCTGCTGCGATCGGAACGTCAACTCATCAATATATTCCAACGCATCACGCAGACTATACCCACTCTGAAAGCGATTCTTAATCTCGCTAAAAATCTCACCAATCTTATACTCGATCGTATCCGGACTCGTCGCCCGCTGCTTAAACCCCTGAAGATAGGGAAATAGCTGACCATTCACATACTCGATCAAATCCGTTCCAGTCAGCGAATTCTCCTCATCCAACTTGCCATCCGCCGTCTTCGGAGCCGCCCACACCGTCCACCGATGCGCCTCATCAATAATAAACTCGTATGGCTTCCCGACCAACTCCGCCTCGATCGCCCGCTCCTGCTCCAAATCATCCAGATACTTCAAAAACAACAGCCACGACGTTTGCTCGGTATAATCCAGCTCCGTCGTACAGCCCGCCTCCTTCCAGAGTACGTCATCAATATTTTTGAACGTTTGCTCGAACATTAATCTCTTTACGTAGCGATGGGTTTAGACACGATCGCAGGGCGGATACAACTCCGGCCATTGGTCATCCCAAATTATAGGACGATTGGCTCATCTTCCTAGAGCCAATCCCTAAACCATCATCCTGTTCACCTTAAAAAAATGGGAGAACGCTAACGTCCTCCCAATGTAGCAAACTTAATGTCGCAAAACTCGCGGTTGATTAGAACGTAAAGGTCGTCCGAATTACACCCATGACCGCATCCGCATTACGATCGTCATGATCCGGAGCCGTTAACCAAATCAAAGCCGGGGTAATGGTGATATTGTCATTGACCCGATATTGATAAAAGCCTTCAATATGCAGTGAAGTATCCCGATCGCGCGCCAATCCACCCGTCGCATTGGTGACTTTGGGTTCCATCCCAACAATCAAACCACCCAAGTTCCCCTTCTTGCCGAGATCAGGCAATGCCAATCCCACCATCCAATTCCAAATATCCAAATCGCCCGTGCCAATGATATTCGATCGGGTGTAGCCCACATTGGCATTCAAGACAATATTGGGATTGAATTGATACGATGCACCTAACCCAAAGGAATTGCTAGCGGAATTTGCAGTGGGATTTGCAAGGGTGCTGCCCGTAGGACTTCCGGCACTGGCAAACGTGGTGTTGTAGGAATTCAAATAGGTGGCACCGATCTTGAAGTTATCGCTCGCCTTGAATGTTACCTGTCCGATCAAGCCATAACTGCCATTGAATAATCCATTCCCGGGAGTTGGAGAATTCGCACGACCTGCTAAATAGCCTGCACTCACTTCAAGCTTTTCACCAAAGGCATGTCTGACCCCAATTCCTGTACCACCCATGAGGTAGTAAATGGGATTACGAGTGGCGAAATGTGAAACCGCACCACTGCCGCCGTCACCATCTAAAAAGGGATTCAGAGTATCGACAAAATCATCTGCTGCCCCTGCATTGGCTTCGATCGTAACCGTCGTATTCTTACCCAACGGGAATTGATAAAGTAATGCATCAATACTGGCACCACTTCCAGAATTCGCCGCTATCCGCAAGGCTCCTTCAGGAATGCCCGTCGCGCCTTGCGTAAAGTCAGAGTTTCCGGCTTGAATGCGAGTCCGCAGTAAATCTTGACCCGTAAAACTCGTGTCTAAATTCAATCTTGCGCGATAGCCAAAAACCGTGTTGCGGCTCACATCAACGCCACCTACTTGACCTGTCGCCACACCCGCTAGACCAAAGATGACTTCGCCATTTAACTTAGTCGTGGTGGAGAACTGCTGCTTTTCTAACGTCGCAACCTTAGATTCCAAACCATCCACACGACCGCGCAAGGTTGCGAGTTCTGCCGCAAACTGTTCCTGCAATTTACGCAGCGTCGCCAAATCTTCTTTTTTCACCATGTCAGCCGTGGAAGCTGCAATCAGGTCATTCACCCGATCCATACAAGCATTCAACCCCGCCGCAAACTCATAGCGAGTCATGGCCCGATTGCCGCGATAGGTTTTGTCAGGATATCCTGCAATACAGCCGTAGCGCTCAACAAGCGACTGCAAGGCTTGGAAGGCCCAATCCGTTGGCTTCACATCACTCAACTGAGAAACCGAGGTGACTGCCCCGATCGACTCAGCGCGCTCCGAAGCCGCCTCAATTTCCGCTACCCCAGGCCCGATCGACTGGGCTGAAGCCGGGGCCGTCAGACCCAATGCTAGAGCGATCGGACTCAACCACAGCAGCGCGAAACAAGATTTCTTAAGCATTTTCACAACTCACACTAATATTTTGATAATGATACTCATTCTTGCCCAATTTGATCAAGTTTAGAGGGCAAAATAATAGAAAATAAACGGATTTGCCCCCTATTAGCTTTTATTCTCAATAAGGTACCATGGATTTTATTCCTACTCAAGCTTGTCAATTCTTCTCATGGTTTTTGATATTCGATCGCTGACTCGCCGCCAACTATTGAGAGCGGGTCTCATTCTAGGGGCGGGCGCAGGCGGCAGTGCGATCGTGATTCCCTGGCTCTCCGGAAAATCCCGATCGACCCCCACCCCGATTCAACAAGGCAAAGTCACTTCTTCCACCTTCCCCGTTGACTCCCGGTCATTCACCCCCATGACTGCGGTGCGGGAGTTCGATTATGGAACTGTGACTCAGGAAAATGGTCGCACTGTCCGCGAATTTCGAGTCGAAGCGAAGAGCGGTGAACTGCAATTGAACGGTGTGACAAAATTTATTACGTGGAATCTCAACGATCGGATTCCGGGTCCGACATTCCGCGCTACAGAGGGCGATCGGATTCGAGTGGTGTTTCACAATAAAGCAGGCCACGCCCATTCCATGCATTTTCACGGCGAACATCCCGCTAACATGGACGGGATCAAACCTGTTCGCAATGGCCAAATTTTTATCTACGAATTCGATGCAGAACCCTATGGCGTGCAGCTTTACCACTGCCATGTGGCTCCCGTGGCACGGCATATTGGCAAAGGTCTCTATGGCATGTTTATCATTGATCCCCGTGAAGCCCGACCGCCTGCCGACGAAATTGTGCTGATTATGGCCGGGTATGATGTCAATAATGATCAAAAAAATGAGCTATATGCGTTCAATGGAATTCCTCATTACTTCATGCATCACCCGATTCCCATCCAGCAAAATCAACTGATTCGGCTCTATATTCTGAATTTGATCGAGTACGATACCGCCGCAACGTTTCATCTCCATGCCAATATGTTTCGGATTAATCCCACGGGTCGGACCATGGCCGCCACCACAGAAACCGATGTGATCACCATGGGCACCGCCGAGCGACATATCCTCGAATTCACCTACCGCGAAACTGGAAAATTCATGTTCCATCCCCACCAAGATCCGATCGCAGAAGCAGGCTGTATGGGCTACTTTGACGTACAACCTGCCAAAGCTTAAGGTCTCCTCTAATTGCATCATATTTTCAACAAAGATTGACAAGTTGTCGTACTTGTCTCACAATATGGACTACTAGCTGACTATAGATGTCAATAACGCAGCATAATTGACAATAACATCTTGTTCTTTTAATTCAAATTAGGATTTATCATGGGCTTTCCTCGACAATTAACGCAAACGACTGGACTGTTTGCAGCAGCGCTTTGTCTGACGGTTTTGGTGAGTTGTGGGGGCGGAGATAAGGCTCCAACCCAGTCAAGTACCGCTAGCGGTGAATCGTCTGGGCAACATGCTGGAATGTCCCATGGAAAGAAAATCAATATCAATAATGCGATTCTTTCAGAACTCGACAAATTAGAGGCAAAGCTCGGCATCCCGGCCCTGTCGAATAAAATTCAAGCCAGTCGCCCCTATGCGAAGCCTGAGGAATTAGTCTCGAAAAAGGTGATCAATCAACAGCAGTTTGATCAAATTAAGGACATGGTGACGCTTGAGGATATTGTCCTCACAGGTGAAGCGAAAGACCTAGACTATATGCTGAAGCTGGGTTTGATGAAAGGCCACATGATGGTCGCCCGCGAATTGTTGGATTTGAAAAAGCCAGATCAGGCTGAACCCCATATTGGGCACCCGGTTGAGGAGATTTATGCCGATGTCGAGGAACAGCTAAAAGAACGCGGCGTGAAAGAATTTAAGTCAACGTTGACTAAGCTGCAAGACATGGTAAAAGCAGGGGCTAAAGATCCAGCAAAAACCGATGAGCAATTCAAATTGGCCCTCAGCGAAATCGATGGCGCGATCGCAAAGCTTCCTGAAAACCAACGTAAGGACGATAAGTTCGTTCTGAAAGTGATTGCGGGATTACTGGATACCGCGAATGCTGAATATGATGCGGCGATCGCAGATAATAAAATCAAGGAAGCCATTGAGTATCAAGACTCCCGTGGATTTGTCATGTACTCCCAGGAACTCTATAAAGCGATCGCCCCGCAAGTGAAAGCTAAGTCAGCCGAGACCGATCAGACGATTTCAAAAGTTTTAACGGATGTTGCCACCGCATGGCCATCCCCCGTTCCTCCAGCGGCTCCTGTCAAATCTGTTGAGGATGTGACAAAATTGGTCAAGTCGATTGAAACGATCGCACTCAAGAACTAGTCCCGTCGTGCTACGTTCTCAATCTATCTAATACTATCGGATCGTCACAATGGATTTTAGCTCAGCCCTTCCCACCTTCATTATTACCTTGCGTGAAGGTGTAGAAGCCGCCTTGGTTGTCGGGATTGTCCTCGCCTATTTGAAAAAAGCAGGCAAATCCTATCTCTCAACTTGGGTCTACAGCGGCATTGGCGTTGGTCTCGCCGCCAGTGCCGCCGTCGGAGTTCTCCTCAGCCAATTTATCCAAACCCTCGGCAGTAGCAGTGAAAAGTACGGTCCGGTCTTTGAGCCATTGCTGGAGGGTTGTTTCGGGTTATTGGCGATCGTTCTCCTGAGCTGGATGCTGATCTGGATGACCCAAAATGCAAAGACTCTAAAGTCAAGTGTTGAAGGATCGATCGGCTCTGCCCTCGACCAAGCTAAAGCAGGCTGGGGGATTTTTGGGTTGATCTTTTTTGCGGTGATTCGAGAAGGGTTTGAAACGGTCTTGTTTATTGCGGCAAAGTTTGAACAGGGCGTGGTTCCGGCGATCGGTGCGCTATTGGGGATTCTTTGTGCTAGCGCGATCGGTGTTGCGTTTTTTAAGCTGGGAATTCGGTTGAATATCCGTAAGTTCTTTATGATTATGGGTGTGTTTCTGATTCTAATTGTTTCGGGATTAGTCGTCACGTCGTTGGGGCATTTTGATACGGCTATTAATGTGGTTGCTGGACTCGATCGTAAATCTGCTTCTATCTGCTTTTTTCAAGAACGCTTTGCTCGACCTGATGTACGGTCCTGTGTTCTCGGTGGCATGATCTGGAACTGGTCTAAAATAATGCCAGAAAGTCAATTCCCAGGGATTGTTTTAAGTACCTTGTTTGGTTACAGTCAAAAGCTTTTTGTCGTTCAGGCTGTGGCTTATGTCTTGTTTTTAGGGACGATTGGCACCATCTACATGCGCAGTCTCAATCCCTCAAAAGCGGCTGTGAGAGAACCTTCAAGGTCCGATGCGATGCCTTCCATTGATTCATCGTCATCTCAGTAATTGGGTATTCAACTAATACCTCTGCGATCACTTTAAAGCTTCTAAGGAGTCTAGATGAGTTCTTTGCAGCTTTGAAATAGGAAATTTAGTGCGGCCATGAGATCGTCGAGATCTCCCAGGGGATAGGCTTTTGGGTCTTGGATAAATTTATTCTGAGTCAGCATTCCAAACTCCCAAGACTGACCGCTGGAGACAATTCCGTAGACAGGTTGGTCAGGGTTCTGATTGAGTTTTTGCATGGCTAGCATTTGCGCCAAGCACTGTCCCCAGCCTTTTACGAAGTCATCTTTCTTGGCCTCGACCGCGACAAAATAGGGTTTCTCCCAGATGAACTTACTGAGAGGCGATCGTTTTGATAGGGTGTAATCAGGAATCCCCGTCAGGCGATCGTCATAGGTGAGGGTCTTATGACTCCAAAGTACAAATTTCTGACGATGCTCAAAATAAACTTCTGCCAGAATGGGAAAAATTACCATTTCACAGACGGCTGATTCAGATTCTCTAAAACTGAATTCTGAGAGATAAAGGCTTAATTTATCTCGAAAAGATTGTTCTATTTTTATCGGAAGTGGCTGAACAAATGATCTTTCAAAAGTTGCAAGTGGATACTCCGCAACGACATCTCCGACTGATTTAAAACTTTCAAACGACATAGTAGTTTCTCAACGCTTGCTTCTTAGTTTAGCAAGATTTTTCGGGATTTTGGATGAGTAAGCGATCGGCCTGCGCAGGATAAACATGCTGTAATCCTCGCCAGGATTCCATGGGTTGGTCGTCAATCATCGCGTTAGGTTTGGGAAGATAGTCTGTGAAACAGTCCTCTAGCCCCAATTCGATCGCGGAGTTGCGCGCGTATTCGCGTCCGCCACTACTCCAGCAATAGAGCGTTTCTCCTTGAGATTTTAATTGTCTGATTTTCTCAATAACATGAGGCATTGGAATTCGTTTGGAGCCGAACGATCGAACAAGAGTGTCATCTACATCTACAAAAATAACCATCATGATCCCTATGCATTTCTCGACGAGTAACTTAGATTCTTTCGCCACAACTTTGGAATAGAAAATTGAGTGCGGCTATTAGAGTCTCAAGATAATCGATCGTGTAGCTTTTTCTTTCTTGGGTAAAGGTTTGGTCAGTGAGATTGCCAAACTGCCAAATTTCGCCATTGGTGACGATGCCATAAACGGTTTGTTCAGGCTTTGCGTTGAGTTTTTGCATGGCCAACATTTGAGCTAAACATTGTCCCCAACCCTTTCCAAAATCATCTTTCTTGGCTTCTACTGCAACGAAGTAGGGTTTATCCCAGATGACTTTTCCGAGGGGCGATCGTTTGGCAAGGGTGTAATCGGGGATTCCAGTCAGGCGATCGTCATAGGTCAAGATCTTATGGCTCCAGAGGACAAATTTCTGACGGTGGTGGTAGTAGACTTCTGCCAGGATGGGAAAAATAATCATCTCGCAAGCTGCATATTCAGAGTCTTTCACATTAAATTCAGTCAGATGCAAGTTTAATTTATCTTGAAAGCCTGGACTAATCTCAATGGGCAAAGGCTGAATGAAGGGCTTTTCAATTGAGGTAATCTGATATTCTGCGATCACATCTGCGATCGATTTAAAACTTTCAAAGGACATGGTAGTTTCTCAACGCTTGCTGCTTAGTTTAGCAAATTTTGAGATGAGCTAAGGTGATCAGTCATTGCAAACCCTGAGGCCCCCCAGCCCACAATTCTGGGGGAACCGGAGTGAATTTAAATCCTCTTGCTCCCCCAGAATTGGGGGTCGGGGGGCTGGTTCGTCAGAGTTTGAATCAATTACGGCAAGTCGGTGTTGCCCATGAGGTAGCGATCGCAAGCCTTTGCCGCGCCGCGTCCTTCATTAAAGGCCCACACCACCAAACTCTGACCTCGACGACAATCACCAGCGGCAAAGACGCCGGGAATGCTCGTGGCATAGTCGCCATGCTCGGCTTTGACATTGCTGCGGGCATCGCGATCGACCCCCAAGTCATCCAGCAACGGCTGTTCAGGACCGAGGAATCCCATGGCGAGTAGGACCAATTGAGCTGGCAACACTCGCTCGGTTCCTGCAACGTGAACCGGAGTGAATTGGCCTTTGTCATTGCGCTCCCATTTCACATCGACGACGTGAACGGCTTTGACATTCCCATTCCCATCATCTTCAAACTTCGTCGCCGTCGTCGTATAGTTCCGAGGATCTTCCCCAAACTTTGCAGCGGCTTCTTCTTGGCCGTAGTCAAGTTTGTACACCTTGGGATATTCGGGCCAGGGATTGTTGGCGGCACGGGTTTCGGGGGGCTTGGGCATGATCTCTAGTTGACCGACGGTTTTGCAGCCGTGGCGGATGGAGGTGCCGACGCAGTCCGTTCCCGTATCGCCACCGCCGATGATCACGACATCTTTACCCTGGGCTGAAATGAAGTCTGCGCCTTCGGTGTGGTTAAGAACCGCCTTTGTATTGGCCGTGAGGAATTCCATTGCAAAATGAATCCCTTTTAGGTTGCGACCTTCGATCGGCAGATCTCTCGGCTTTGTTGCGCCTGTACAAATGACAACGGTGTCATGTTCTTTCAACAGCGTTTCAGCTTTGATATCTTTGCCGATTTCAGTATTACAAACAAACTGAATCCCTTCCTGTTCTAGAACATTCAATCGCCGCATGACGACTTGTTCCTTTTCCAGTTTCATATTGGGGATGCCGTACATGAGCAAGCCACCGGGCCGATCGGCTCTTTCATAGACTGTGACCGAATGTCCGGCTTGATTCAACTGGTCAGCGGCGCAGAGTCCAGCGGGTCCTGAACCCACGATCGCCACCTTTTTACCCGTGCGTTTTGCAGGCGGTTTTGCGGTGATCCAGCCTTCGTCCCAGCCTTTGTCGATGATCGTGTTTTCAATGTTTTTAATGGTCACAGGTGGGTTGTGAATGCCCAAGACGCAGGCTCCTTCGCAGGGCGCGGGGCAGACTCGTCCGGTGAACTCGGGGAAATTGTTGGTGCGGTGGAGCCGATCGAGCGCCTCGTGCCATAGTCCGCGATAGACTAAATCATTCCATTCAGGAATCAGATTATTAATCGGACAGCCGCTGGCCATGCCTGAAATGAGATTCCCCGTGTGACAGAACGGCACACCACAATCCATACAGCGTGCGCCCTGCTGCTTGAGATCGGCTTCGGGCATGGGGAGGTGAAATTCATCCCAATTGTGAATGCGATCGGTCGGATTGGTTTCGAGGGGAATTTCGCGTAGAAACTCAAGAAATCCAGTTGGCTTGCCCATGGTGCTTAGTGATTTGGTAAGGGATAAATAGTCTAATTCCCCCAGAATTGGGGGTTAGGGGGCGGTTCGTCAGAGGTTTAAAAGGGGTTAAAACCCTCGCCGCTACTTCTGCGCCCGAGCGTTGGATTCAAAGGCGGCATTGAGGGCATCGTCGCCACTTAAGCCAGAATCGATCGCCTCCTTGATCGCCTGCAAGACCCGTTTGTAATCGCGGGGCATGACTTTGACGAGTTTTGGATAGGATTCATCCCACCGATCGAGCAGGCGTTTTGCTTTGTCACTACAGGTGTAATCGTAGTGCTGTTGAATGAGCTGTCTCACTTCTGCAATTTCGGACTGATCCTCTAGGCGTTCGAGACCCACCATTTCAGTGTTGCAGCGCGTTGCAAAGTCACCCGTTTCATCCAGGACGTAGGCCACGCCGCCACTCATTCCAGCGGCGAAGTTGCGTCCGGTTTCACCCAGGATCACCACGCGGCCTCCCGTCATGTATTCGCAGCCGTGATCGCCGATCGCTTCCACCACTGCCGTGACTCCGGAGTTTCGCACACAGAAGCGTTCCCCGGCCATGCCGCTGAGGTAGGCTTCACCGCTGGTTGCACCGTAGAAGGCAACGTTCCCAGCAATGATATTCTCATCGGCGGCGAAGGTGGCTTTGGCATCGGGATAGACAATGAGTTTGCCCCCGCTGAGTCCCTTGCCGAGGTAGTCATTAGTGTCGCCTTCGAGTTCCAGCGTCACACCCTTCGGCACAAATGCGCCGAAGCTTTGGCCTGCGCTGCCTTTGAAGTGGAGATTGACGGTGTTATCCGGTAATCCTTGCCAATTCTTTTTGGTGATTTCGTTGCCGAGAATGGTGCCGACGACGCGATTGATATTGCAAATCGGAATATCGCGGACTTTGACAACTGTTCCCTCTTCGATCGCCCCTTTGCACAGATCCAAGAGTTTGGTGATATCCAAGGATTTATCTAGCCCGTGGTCCTGTGACATTTGGCAATAGCGGCCTACGCTGTCCGGCACGTCTGGCTGGTAGAGCAGGCTCGACAGGTCAATGCCCTTGGCTTTCCAATGGCTGACGGCAGCAGAGGCTTCGAGGGCTTCGGTGCGACCGACCATTTCATTGAAGGTGCGGAAACCGAGTTTGGCCATCAGTTCCCGGACTTCTTGTGCAATGAACTTCATGAAATTCACCGCATGTTCCGGTTCTCCGACGAAGCTGGCCCGCAGGTCGGGGTTTTGGGTGGCGATTCCGGCGGGGCAGGTGTTTAGGTGGCAGACGCGCATCATGATACAGCCGAGGCTGACGAGGGGCGCGGTGGAGAACCCAAACTCTTCGGCTCCGAGCAATGCCGCAATCACGACATCACGACCCGTTTTCATTTGTCCGTCGGTTTCGACGACGATGCGCGATCGCAGATCATTCAACAACAAGGTTTGGTGCGTTTCAGCTAAACCTAATTCCCAAGGCAATCCCGCATGTTTGATCGAGGTCTGAGGAGAAGCACCCGTTCCACCATCGAACCCGGAGATTAAAACCACGTCGGCATGGGCCTTTGAGACCCCAGCGGCGATCGTCCCCACTCCTACTTCCGACACTAACTTCACACTGATTCGGGCGTCACGGTTTGCATTTTTCAAATCGTGAATCAATTCAGCCAAATCCTCAATGGAATAGATGTCGTGGTGCGGTGGGGGCGAAATCAATCCCACTCCCGGTGTGGAGTGCCGCACTTTGGCAATCCAAGGATAGACTTTACCACCGGGTAATTGCCCTCCCTCACCAGGTTTTGCGCCTTGGGCCATTTTGATTTGGAGTTCTTGCGCTTGGGATAGGTACAAGCTCGTGACGCCAAATCGACCCGAGGCAACCTGTTTGATTGCACTGTTTTTCGAATCGCCGTTTTCGTTGGTCCAGGTATAGCGATCGGGATCTTCGCCACCTTCGCCTGTGTTGGATTTACCGCCGATGCGATTCATGGCGATGGCCAAGGTTTCATGGGCTTCTTGGGAAATGGACCCGTAGCTCATGGCCCCGGTTTTAAAGCGTTTTGTAATGCTTTCCACCGACTCCACTTCTTCGATCGGCACCGATTGACGTGGTTTGAAATCTAGCAATCCGCGCAGGGTGAAATGCTGCTGCTGTTGGTCATTCACTAAGGTGGAATACTGAGCGAACAAATCAGCCCGATCGGTTCGCACAGCCTGTTGCAACAAGTGAATGGTCTGGGGACTAAACAAATGCGCTTCGCCTTCTTTGCGCCATTGGTATTCGCCGCCGACTTCCAACGTTTTCGCTTCGGCTCGATCGGCGAAGGCTCTGTGGTGACGGGCGATCGCTTCCTGGGTAATCACATTCAAGTCCACCCCGGCAATGCGTGATGCCGTGCCGCTGAAATAGCGATCGACCACACTGGAATTCAATCCCACGGCTTCAAAGATCTGTGCCCCACGATAACTCTGAATCGTGGAAATCCCGATTTTAGAGGCGACTTTGATAATGCCCTTGGTCGCGGCTTTGATGTATTTGACACAGGCGGTTTCGTAATCCACGTTCAGGAGTAGATTGGTGTCAATCATGTTCTGAATGGATTCAAAGGCTAAATAGGGATTAACCGCTCCGCAGCCGTAGCCGACTAGTGTTGCAAAGTGATGCACTTCGCGAGGTTCGCCTGATTCTAAAACTAATCCAATTTTCATCCGACTGCCATTGCGAATCAAGTGATGATGCAAGCCCGAAACCGCTAACAACGCGGGAATCGGTGCATGGGTTGCATTCATATTCCGATCGCTCAGAATGATCAAATTCACACCTGATTTGATCGCTTGATCCACCGTGGCAAAGATTTGATTCAAGGTGGATTCGAGTCCAGCGACGCCGCTAGCGGGATCAAAGAGGGTTGATACGGTGAGCGATCGGTATCCCGCTTGATTGATTCCTTTGAGTTTTGCCAGATCGTCATTGCTAAGAATGGGCGATTTCAAACTAATTAAATGACAGCTTTTCGCTTTAGGTTCCAATAGATTGCCTTCGCAACCGATCGTCGTCTCGGGTGAGGTGACAATTTCTTCTCGAATGGAGTCGATCGGTGGATTTGTGACTTGGGCAAAAAGCTGCTGAAAGTAGTCGTAGAGTAGCTTAGGCCGATCGGACAAGACCGCTAGCGGCGTATCCGTTCCCATGGAACCGATCGCTTCTGCACCATCACGAGCCATGGGCGTCAACAATAGTCGCAAATCTTCAAAGCTATACCCAAACGCGGTTTGGCGTTGAAGTAGATTGGTATCCGTGGAAGCGGGGGCGATCGGTCCATTGGGCAAATCCTTCAAGGTCAATAGATTGGCATTGAGCCATTCTTGATAGGGATTTTGCGTGACGATTTGCTGCTTGACTTCGGCGTCAGAAATGATCCGACCTTGTTTCATATCTAAGAGAAACATCTGCCCAGGTTGCAGTCTGCCCTTGCGTTTCACCCGTTCTGGGGCGATCGGTAACACGCCTGCTTCCGAGGCCATAATCACCAAGTCATCATTGGTTAAATAATACCGAGTGGGCCGCAAACCATTGCGATCGAGGACTGCGCCGATCGAGTTTCCGTCCGTAAAGGCAATGGAAGCCGGACCATCCCAAGGCTCCATTAAACAGGAATGATATTGATAAAACGCTTTCTTCTCAGCACTCATGGATTCATGCCCAGCCCAGGGTTCAGGCACCATCATCATGACGGCGTGGGGGAGCGATCGGCCCGCTAATGCCAAGAGTTCCAAGGTGTTATCAAAGATTCCCGAGTCACTGCTATCGACATTAATTACAGGACGAATTTTCGAAATATCATCGCCAAACAACGACGATTCAAACATGGATTGCCTTGCGTGCATCCAATTCATATTGCCGCGCAGGGTATTGATTTCCCCATTGTGGGCGATGTAGCGATAGGGGTGCGATCGTTCCCAGTTCGGGAAAGTGTTGGTACTAAACCGGGAATGCACCAAGGCCAGGGCGCTATCCATATCGAGATCATTTAAATCCGGATAAAACGCGCCAACCTGCGCGGGCATCAGCATTCCCTTATAGACAATGGTGCGACAGGACAAACTTGCGGGGTACCAATACTCATTGATCCCACTGGCCCGAATGGCGTTGTAGGCTTGTTTTCGCAGGACATAGAGTTTGCGTTCCATGGCCCAGTCGTCGATCATCCAAGTTTTTGATCCAATGAAAACCTGCTCCATGAAGGGTTCACTGCCCTGAGCGGTCTTACCGAGGGAGTCATCATTGGTGGGGACATCGCGCCAGCCTAGGACCGTCAGCCCTTCAGCCGTCGCCAAGCCTTCAAAGATCTCACGACTGCGTTGACGATCGGCAGCATTGGGCGAACTGTAGAGCATTCCCACGGCGTACTGACCGAATTCGGGCAATTCAAATCCCAATTGCTTTGAAACTTTGCGCATGAAACGATCGGGCAATTGCAACAGAATGCCTGCGCCGTCGCCGGAGTTGATTTCACTGCCGCAAGCGCCGCGATGGTCGAGGTTGAGCAAAATGGTCAAACCCTGCTGCACAATGTCGTGGGATTTTGCCCCTTTGAGGTGCGCGATAAATCCAACGCCACAGGCATCATGCTCAAACTGCGGATCGTAGAGGCCCTGTTTGAGCGGAGATCCGGGCTTTTGAGACTTGGGTTTGGGAGTGGTTGTCGGATTCATGGAACACCTTGGACAGTACAGATGGAGTTTGGCAGATGGATTCAACGCAATACAATCCA
Organism: Synechococcales cyanobacterium bin31.maxbin.ball.101; assembly: GCA_013298165.1. Classification (GTDB taxonomy): domain Bacteria; phylum Cyanobacteriota; class Cyanobacteriia; order Leptolyngbyales; family Leptolyngbyaceae; genus JAAFJU01. The sequence goes on from JAAFJU010000004.1 coordinate 75,579, forward strand.
AAAACAGATGGCTAAAAACAAAGGGCTGAAGTCTACGATCGAGACTTCAGCCCTTGGATTGTCTAACGAGATATCGGTACTCTGCCTTGGTCTTAAGGAAAATGTCAGAATAGCGCTCTAGATGTAACGAATTACCAACATTTTCTTGTCATATAAAAAAGACCCGCCCCGATCGTCCTGTTTAATGCGCCTGCCTAGTAGCTATCGTCGTCATGACCCACGAACATCATGCCGAGCAAGATATTGGCTTCGTTGAGCCGATCGGCGATCATCTGTCTCCAGCGAAAGCTTACATTTAAGTCAGCTAAAATGTCTTGAGCCAGTTGGCGGTAGAAGGCGCTGGTTTCAGTATCATCTTCACTGTCTAGGCGACCGAGGTGGTCGTAGGTCATTTGTATAGAAGCGATCGACATATGTATTCTCCTTAGGAAATATATTCCGAAACAACGTAGCGAAGGATAGGGAGTTGTGTCTACGTCCTTTATTTAACTGGATTAAGGAAAGCGATCGGTCAGAAATGATGCGTAGATTTTTACTTTGTAAAGGTTGTTTTGAATTCGCAATAATTTGTAATAATTGCGCGGGTATGGGCTTTAGGGATTGGGGTTAACTGAGATTTTCTTGATGATTGGGTTAGGAGTCGGAATGGTGTTGAGATGTGTGAGAACGTCCGATCGATCAATTCCTTAAGTGTTTGGTTTTTCGCGGGGAAGCTCGATTGGATACAAAGGGATTAACTGTGGCCTAGTTTCCAGGAAGACTCGAACAGTTGTTCCAATTCCGTAACTACTGGCTGAAGTTCACGCCATTCGGTTGGCATTTCAAACCACCAACGAATACGAGCGTTGCAGAAAAAATCACCGAGGGCTAATTCAAAGCTGGTTCCATCGAATCCAATTTGTGGGCTGGGCAACATGAGCGGGATCTGAATGCTTTGTAATCGTGATAAGACCGCTTCGAGTTGAGTCGTATCAACCAGTATCCAATCCGATTCGATCGTTGGGATGAAGGGATATGGATGTTTGAGACGTTCCATCGGTGAACTCATCGCTTGACTATCCAAATCCATCCGCCAGCAGGATCGGTACAGCCGAGTCTCTCCCCTCGACTGCCGCGACATCATCTTGATGACATCCCAACTGACCGGATTCTCAAAGGACGGCAAGGTGAGAAGCTGACAAATGGGTATTGCCTGATGTCGATCGATCGCTGTACTCAGGCGAAGAGCATTGCAGGCTAACTCTTGGAGTTTGTAGAATTCATCTATCTGTTCGCGATCCACAAATGCCTCCGTAGCGGCTAACGTTCTGCTCAGATTCTTGTAAGCAGGAGATACAAGTATTGTTTGAATCTACTCTTTGTTGGCTCCAGCAAATACTACAAATTTATGAATATGTTGCTTTAATGGGATTGTAATTTGGATGATCATACTTGAGACCCTATGACGCGAACCGTTCACGATCGTTTTGCGAAGGAATGGATGAAGGAAGTGCTAGCCGATTTCGGGGATGTCGAAATCGAAGCAGAAATTTCTGGCACCGTCCGCACCATCGATATTCTCTTTCGTCCCAACCCACAATCGATCGAAGCCGCTGAATCCTTAGGACTTCTCGGACGCATGACTGAAAAAATCTGTGGAATTGAAGCCTTCCGTAATGCCGTTCCTGAATGGGAAATTCGGAACTGTCGAGGCAAGCTCTTTGACCTTGAAGGCACTCAACGTCGTCAAACCATTCAACGCAAACAAAAGCTCTCAGGTATTCAGCATCCATTCTTGTGGATCCTATCTCCCACACTGTCAAAACAACTACAAAAAACCTTCACTGCTCAAGAAACACAACAATGGGGAAAGGGCATTTATTTCCTCACCAAGGGCGATCGGACCGCGATCATCGCCATCCATCAACTCCCCAAAACGTTGGATACCCTTTGGTTACGATTACTGGGTGCGATTCGTTCTTGTCTAAAATGGCTGAAAAGCTTATAGGGCAGGGCTTCTGAGAGATAACCCTTCATGGGTCGAGTTCGCACTTAAATCTCTCTCAGATGACAACTTGATGTTCTTGTAGGTG
>JAAFJU010000131.1 GCA_013298165.1 Synechococcales cyanobacterium bin31.maxbin.ball.101
GGCCAAGGCGGTGCAGCTTTTTGAACAGGAAGCGGTGAGGCTGAATGAGTTGGGTGAGCATCCCCACATTCCCAGTCTGATGGCCTATTTTGAGCATGACAATCGCCTTTACCTCGTGCAGCAGTTCATTGAGGGCGCAACCTTAGCGCAAGAACTCTCCCGTCAAGGCTGCTTCGGAGAGCAGAAGATTCGAGAATTATTGGCGGGACTGCTGCCGATTTTGAAATTTGTCCACGATCGGAACGTGATTCACCGGGACATTACCCCGGCCAATATTATTCGGCGCAAACTGGATAATCGATTGATTTTGATCGACTTCGGCATTGCTAAAGTTCTAGAACAGGTCGGAGATGAGAGCACTCCCGGCACGAAGATTGGGACGGAAGGCTATGCGCCCATTGAGCAACTCCGCAGTGGCAGGGCATTCCCGGCAAGCGACCTCTACAGTCTAGGCGCGACTTGCCTCTACCTGATGACCCAGACCAAGCCGGACGATCTCTACGATCCGATCAAGGGAAACTGGCGTTGGCGATCGAAGCTAGCAGAACAAGGGGTCCAGTTTTCTGAAGGCATGGGTCGCATTCTCGATCGGCTGCTCAAGGATCTCGTCATGGAGCGCTATCAAAGTGCAGATGAAGTGATGCAGGACCTACGGGCGCTGCTCTCTCGACCTTCGGACGCCACGTTTTCCAGACGGACAAAACCTCCCGCAAGAAGTAAGACGAGTCCCCCGCTGTCAGGCGGCCCACTGTCCGGCAGCTTCCGCTCAGGCAGCCCAGATTCAACCCCTAATTCTTCGACCCAGCAAGACCTAAGCACATCAGATATAGGAACCTCAGATATCGTGACCGATATGCCCGCCGCTGACCTGCCCGCTGACCTGCCCCCCAACCCCTCCGGCATCCGATCGAATCGCCTTCTCTCTCCCGACATTTTAGATCCCGGCATCCCCCCTTCAGGACGCGCCAATATCAGCTCGGGTCTCAGCTCGGGAGAACGAATTTCTGGAGGAGAGCGAGTGTCAGGCGAAATGGTGGATCTCTATGGCTGTATTTCGACATTACAAGGTCATTCCTCTTGGGTCTTTGCTTTGGCAGCAAGTCCCGATGGGCAAACCTTGGTGAGTGGGGGCCTGGACGATCGGATCATTGTCTGGGACTTGCTCAGTGGCGATCGGGACAAGATCCTAGCGGGCCATACGAAGCCCATTAACGGTCTCGCCATTACCCCCGATGGGAAGATGGTAATTAGCTGTAGCGATGACATTAGTATTAAATTTTGGCGACTGTCGAGTGGCAATTTAGAGCGATCGATGTCGGTCCATACCCGCGATATCAATGCGATCGCCGTTAGTCCCGATGGCCAGTTTTTACTCAGTGGGGCCGAGGACCGATCGGTTTGTGCTTGGCATATTGCTTCGGGGGCATTAGTCCGCAGTTATCCCGAAGTCTCTGGAATGGTGCGCAGCGTCGCCATCAGTGCCAATGCTCAATTCGTCGCTTGTGGGGGACTAGACAATAAAGTGCGCGTCTGGAATTTCAACACCACACAACTGCTGCAAACTTTCACGGGCCACAATAATTCTGTCCTCTGTGTCGCGTTAACAGAAGCGGGACGGTACCTGGTCAGCAGTAGTAAGGACCGCCTGATTAAGGTCTGGAATACCCAAACAGGAGAGCTGGTCCGGACGCTAGCGGGTCATATGGATGCCGTGAATAGTGTGGCGATTACGCCGGATGGGCGGTATTTGATCAGTGGGAGCGCCGATCAGACGATTCGGATTTGGCATTTTGCGTCGGGGGAACCGATCGTCACATTGACGGGCCATCGGAGTTCGGTGAATGCGATCGTGATTAGCCCGAATCAAAAATGGTTTGCCAGTGCGAGTTCTGATAATTCAATTAAAGTCTGGAAATTGGTTTAAGAATCTTGAAGCAAAGGATTGACAAGGGGTTACATCGAAAGAGGTAAAAACCTCATTTGAGATGATTTTTGGATGTTGGTTGGATCATCGGAATGGGGATTTTGGGTCGATCGTTTTAGGGGATATTCCTAATCGATATTCTGAAAAATGGAGTCGGTATTTATGGCTCCATTACCTTAATTTGCAATAAATTTATCTCTTTCGGGTGTTTCCAAGAGTCTTATCTGTCCTTCGAGACAGGCAGTTCACTCTAAAGCAGGACTTACTATCTCTCTCTATGGAGGATGGTCAGCATTAGGACTAAACGTGTTCAATGAAGGAGTCCTAAAGGTTGCGTTTCATTCTTGAATATTCTTGAGATTGCTAAATTGCGCAGGTCTTAAATTAAGTTTACAAATGATGGGTTGAGCGCGATTTCATCTTGCTTGCACATTGTTTTTACAGTCATTTCAATTGAGGAAATGAACATGTCTTTAAGCACTTCCACTCGCCACGATCGGTCTCTGATTTTTCCATTGAATTCACAAGGAATCGATCGGGAGAAGCGTCAACCTCAGCGGACGCAGATTTCAATTTTGACACCTGCTTACAATGAGGCGGCTATCCTACAGGAGCATTTGACTCTGCTGTGTGACTACTTGCAGGGGCTAGAGGCTCAGTATGAGTGGGAAATTGTGGTGGTGAACGATGGCAGTCGAGATGAAACAGGTCCCTTGGCCGATGCCTTTGCCCGATCGCATCCCAGCCAGCGGGTTCGGATTGTGCATCACAAGATCAACCAAGGTCTAGGACAGGCGCTACGGACGGGATTTGAACAATGTCAGGGGGATTATGTCGTTGTCTTGGATCTGGACTTGAGCTATTCGCCGGACCATATTGAACGTCTACTTCATCGCATTGAGACCACTCAAGCGGGAATGGTGGTGGCTTCTCCCTATATGCCCGGTGGATCGATCGCCAATGTGCCTTGGGTTCGCAAAGAACTGAGCATTTGGGCGAATCGATTTTTAGCCGTGGCGTCCAAGGGCAGTCTCGCCACCTTAACGGGAATGGTGCGGGTCTATGATGCGAACTTATTACGACGACTCAATCTACGATCGCGTGGAATGGAAATCAATCCAGAAGTCGTCTATAAGGCATTGCTCCTCCTCGAAAAAGTCGATGAAATCCCTGGCCATCTCCATTGGCGCGTCGGGGGCAAAAAAACCGCTAAGCCTGTCAAGCAGGCTCCCAGCAGCACTGCATCTGCAAAACGAAAGTCCAGCATGAAAATTGCGCGTCACATCTGGGACACCGTTTTTTCAGGGTTTCTGTTTCGTCCAGTGATGTTTTTTGTGATGCCAAGTCTGTTGTTTTTGGCGGTGTCGGCCTTTGCCAGTAGCTGGGCTTTCATTCATTCCTGGAACAACTATCAAGCGATGATTCAGCGAGGTGAGGTGCCTTACATCAGTGAGTCGGTGGCCCTTGCCTTCAGTCAAGCACCCCATACCTTTTTTATTGGAGGAATGGCGCTGATGCTAGGGATTCAGCTTTTTAGCCTCGGTATTCTGTCCCTACAGAACAAGAGCTACTTTGAGGAAATGTTCTACCTCAATAGTGCCATTTATGAAAAAACCCGTCAGGTCATAGACAAGGTATAGCGGGCTTAAAAAACCGTTTTAGATTTACTTTTTCTATCTTTGGCAATGTTTGTTTTTGAGCTTCTGTTCATGAGCTTTTGTTCATTCGATCGGTTGTTCAAATTCAGTTTGCATTGTTTTACATCACTTTAGTTCTTTAATTAGGAGCGTACTCACCATGGTTGCAACCCCAAATCGCGTGACATTTATGCAGCTTCCGTCGGACCAAGAGGCGTCCGGACGGACCTTGGGTGAAGCGGAGTTAGAGATGCTGCGGGAGGCCATTAATAGTGGCACCTTGACCAGTACCAAGGGCAATATGGTCAAGCAGTTAGAGACTCGCTTTGCTGAGATGATCGGGGTGAAGTATGCCTATGCTTGCTCCAGTGGATCGGGCGCAGTGCATTGTGCGGTGGCAGCGATCGACCCTGAACCCGGTGATGAAATTATCACAACGTCAATTACCGACATGGGTGGTTTGACCCCAATTCTGTATCAAGGCGCGATTCCCGTCTTTGCTGACGTAGATCCGAACACTTGGAACGTCACGGCGGAGACGATCGCGGCGCGCATTACCGATCGGACGAAAGCGATCATTGTCACCCATTTGTTTGGCAATCCTTGTGACATGAGCGCCATTATGGAATTGGCTAATTCCCGTGGCATTCCGGTGATTGAAGACTGCGCCCAGGCATTTATGGCTAAGCACAATGGTCGTAGCGTCGGGACCTTTGGCAGTGTCGGTTGCTTTAGTTTGCAGCAGGGCAAGCATATTACGACGGGTGAAGGGGGATTGGTGACGACCAATGATGATGCGCTTGCTCGTCGGTTGTTCTTGTTTATCAATAAGGCGTTTGGCTATGGCGATCCTCAGCCTGACCATTATTTCATTGCGTTGAATAGCCGCATGAGTGAACTGTGCGGGGCTGTAGCCTTAGCGCAACTGGACAAGCTGCAAGGCTGTGTCGATAGTCGTCAAGCCTCTTCTGCGAAACTCACGGAAAAACTCAGAGGTTTGCCCGGAATCATGACACCTGTGATGGACCCTCGCAATTCTCAGGTGTTCTGGAAGTATGGTCTGCGGGTGGATGCGAGCATTGTGAAAGGTGGCTCGGTGGGTCTTGCGAAAAAACTCAAGGAAGAGAAGGGCATTTTCTCCGCTCCTCGCTACATTCAAAAACCTGCATTCCAATGCGAAATTTTTGAAAAGCAGCGCACCTTTGGCAACTCCCGCTGGCCTTTCACTCTGGCGCGCCCTGAAGCAGTGGACTACAACCCCGATCGCTTCCCTGGCACCTTTGCGGGCCTTGAGTGGGTCTTAGTGCTGCCTTGGAACGAGCGCTACACGGATGCCCATGTGCAATACATTGCCGATGCGATCGTGGATGCAGTGGATGAGTTGCGGATGTAGGTTCGATCCCCCTAACCCCCTTGGGAAGGGGGGACCGGAACGGAATTTAAGTTTCAGCTTTGAGTTCTTCAAAGTCCCCCTTACCAAGGGGGATTTAGGGGGATCAGGACTAGGCGATGACCGACAGACTTTGAACACTTCTATTAATAGGTACACATCATGACAAGATTTGGATTAATTGGTGCGGGCGGGATTGCGCAATCTTATTTGCAAGCTTTCCAAAAGACGACTGAAGCAACGCTTGTTGCAGTGGCAGATGTGCGGCCTGAAGCGGCGCAGGCGATGGCGGAACAGATTGGTTGTAATAGCTATAGCAGCTATCAGATGATGGCTGAAAATGAGGAATTGGATGCGATCATTCTTTGTACGCCGCCTGTGACGCATTTGGAAATCTCTTGCTATTTCCTAGAGCGTAAAGTGAACGTTCTTTGTGAGAAACCCTTGAGCGTTGATTCTCGCAGTGCCAAGACCATGATCGACACCGCAGAGCGCGAGGGTGTGATTTTGACCATGGCATCGAAGTTTCGCTATGTGGAAGATGTGATTCGGGCGAAGAGCTTGATTGCGTCGGGCATTTTGGGTGAGATCGTGTTGTTTGAAAATGCGTTTACGGCTCGGGTTGAAATGCGCGATCGGTGGAACTCCAATCCAGCCATCAGCGGCGGCGGCGTGTTGATGGATAACGGCACTCACTCCGTGGATATCATGCGCTATTTCCTCGGCCCTCTTGCAGAAGTGCAGACGGTGGAAGGGAAACGGATTCAAGGCTTGTCGGTGGAAGATACGGTCCGTATTTTTGTGAAGAGTACCGAAGGCGTTGTCGGCAACGTGGACTTGTCTTGGAGTATTAACAAAGATTTGGATAGTTATATTCGAATTTATGGGTCTCAGGGGACGATTTCGATCGGCTGGAAGGAGTCAAAGTATCGTCAAGCGACGAGCCAAGAGTGGATTACCTTCGGCCATGGTTACAACAAGGTCCAAGCGTTCACAAGTCAAATCAATAATTTTGCCCGTGCGATTCGCGGTGAAGAGAAGTTGTTGATTACGGCGCAGGATGGGCTGGCTTCGGTGGAAGTGATTGAAGCCGCTTACAGTGCATTGCGGAAGACGCAGTGGACGGTTGTGAATTCTGCTGTGAATACGGTGAAGGAACTGGACTTCGCAAAGGTTGCTTGACGGGCTTCGGCTCCGCTCAGCCCTCGACATTCCGATCGGATTTCAGTATGGTGGCGGGCTTTGCTAACGCAACGCTCTGCGAACGGCTCCGCTCAGCCCTCGACATTCCGATCGGATTTCCCGCAAACAACCTCCACACTCCGCTCAGCCTCAATACTCGGGGGCTGAGCGGAGTCGAAGCCCGAACACCACCCGATCGTCACTACACTCTTACCCAAACCAAGGTACTTGCTCATGCCTGCTAAAGTTCATCCAACTGCGATCGTTGAAGGGAACGTCACATTAGGCAATGGAACGTCTGTATGGGATAGCGTTCATATTCGTCACTCCACGGACATTGGTGAAGACTGTATCATTGGCGAAAAAAGTTATGTGGCCTACGGCGTTAAGATTGGCGATCGGGTCAAGATTAACGCTTTTGTTTATATTTGCAATGCTGTCACTATTGAAGATGGCGTCATGATCAGCGCCTCGACGACGTTTACCAACGATCGCTTCCCCCGCGCCACCACGCCAGATTTGAAACAATTGCGTGGCTCTGATCCCGATGAGCATACGCTACCCACGTTAGTCAAACGTGGGGCGACGATCGGGGCGAGTTGTACGATCGGGAATGATTTGACGATCGGTCAGTTTGCCATGGTTGGCATGGGTGCCTTAGTGACCAAATCCGTTCCCGACTTTCACCTGGCCATGGGACAGCCCGCCCGCTCCACCGGATGCGTCTGTCGTTGTGGGCAATTGCTCGATCGCTTTCCTGCTGAATGGCAGTCTTACAGTGCGGATTTGACTTGTTCGAGCTGCGATCGGGAATACAAAGTAGTGAATGGATTGGTGAGTGAAGTCAATCCGGGATGAGGTTCTCGCGATGGGTTTGGGCTTCGACTCCGCTCAGCCCACCAGTCATTTGAGGACGGAGCGGAGTTAAATGACTGGTTTTATAAATACTTGAGATGATTTAAACACTATGACAACGACCCCCCATTCATCCAAACGCTATGCGATCGTCGGCGGCGGGATTCTAGGTATGACCCTGGCTCTGCGGCTGATGCAACAGGGTAAACAAGTTTCCCTCTTTGAAGCTGCCCCAAACCTGGGTGGGCTAGCGGATGCTTGGGAGTTGGGTAATCTCACTTGGGATCGCCATTACCATGTCACCTTGCTGTCAGACTTGGCCTTGGGCAATGTTTTAAAAGAACTCGGTCTCGACCAGGACATGAAATGGGTCGAAACCAAGACTGGATTCTATAGTGATGGCAAACTCTTTTCTGTGTCGAACTCCCTAGAGTTTTTAAAGTTTCCTGGCCTGAAACTAATCGATAAACTCCGCTTAGGATTCACCATTTTCTACTGCTCCAAAATCCAAAACTGGCGCAAACTCGAAACCATTCTCGCCACTGACTGGCTCCGCAAGCTATCCGGCAATGGCGCGTTTACCAAGATTTGGTCGCCTTTATTACGATCGAAACTAGGCGACAACCTCACCAAAGCCTCCGCCTCCTTCATGTGGGCCATCATTGCCCGGATGTATGCCGCTCGTCGCACAGGCTTAAAAAAGGAAATGTTTGGCTACCTTCCCGGCGGCTACGATCGGCTCCTCAGACGCTGGGAAACCGTCTTGCAGCAAGGCGGCGTCGAAGTCCACACAGGCCATCGCGTTGAGTCCGTCATTCACCAAGACGGCAAAACCCAGGTGTCTTTCACCAATGGCCATCAAGACAGCTTTGACGAGGTGATTTTGACCGTGGCTTCGCCCATTGCTGCTCGGGTCTGTCCGCAGCTTACAGAGCGAGAACGATCGCAGCACAACAAGATTGAATACCAGGGCATTGTCTGCGCATCCCTGCTCCTGAAAAAGCCCCTCGCCACCTACTACGTCACCAATATCACCGATACTTGGGTGCCATTCACAGGCGTAATTGAAATGACGACTTTGGTGGATAAGTCGCAGTTTGGGGGATTGAGTTTGGTCTATCTACCAAAGTATGTGCCGCCTGAAGATCCGATTTTCCAGGAATCAGATGAGGTGATTCGCGATCGGTTCTTAGCAGCATTGGTGCAGATGTATCCGAAATTCGATCGGAGTGATGTCGTCGAGTTCAAGATTTCCCGCGTCAAGCAAGTCTTCGCCATCTCCACCCTCAACTACTCCCAAAACCTCCCCCCCGTTAAAACTTCAATCCCCGGCGTTCGCATTCTCAATTCAGCTCACATTTTAAATGGCACGCTCAATGTGAATGAAACCATTCAATTGGCCGATCGGGCTGTTCTTGAATGGAGTTAGACCTCACAAACCGTCTGGCGAACCGCCCCCTAACCCCCAATTCTGGGGGGACATGATTTCTAGCTCCCCCAGAATTGGGGGCCGGGGGGCGGTTCGTCAGGAATCTCCAACATCAAATCCAACTACACTCAGGTTTCACCATGACATCCAGAAAGCCAAACGCCAGCGTTTCCCTCGATCTTGACAACCAATGGTCCTACATGAAAACCCATGGGGATGACGGCTGGGAGGAAATGCCCTCCTATTTGAATATTCTGATCCCTCGCGTGGTGGATGTTTTAAAAGACTTGGATTTGAAGATCACATTCTTTATCGTGGGACAGGATGCCGTTCTTGAAAAAAACGCAGAAGCTCTAAAACTCATTACCAGTTCTGGCCATGATGTCGGCAATCATTCCTTCCGCCACGAACCTTGGCTCCATCTCTACACCGACGAAGAAGTCGAAGAGGAAATCGCCAGCGCTGAAAAAGCGATCGAAGCCGTCACCGGACAACGCCCAGTCTGCTTTCGAGGACCGGGATTCAGCATTTCAAAAACGGTTCTAAAGGTATTGTCCAGCCGAGGCTATATCTGTGATGCATCCACCTTCCCAACGTTCCTAGGACCCTTAGCTCGTGCGTATTATTTCATGACGAGCAAACTGGATAAAGACGAACTCAACCAACGTAAAGCACTGTTTGGGAAGATGAGTGATGGCTTGAGACCGTTGAAGCCCTACCGTTTAAATCTTGATAGCCATGATAATCGCATGGTTGAAATTCCAGTGACCACAATGCCGATCGTCAAGATTCCCATTCATGTTAGCTACCTTCTCTACCTTGGGGTATTTTCACCATTCTTAGCAACGTTGTACTTTAAGATTGCAGTGATGATGTGTCGATTGACTGGGGTTCAGTTGTCTTTGCTATTGCATCCATTGGATTTTATGGGCTGTGACGATGTTCCAGAGCTGGCATTTTTCCCAGCAATGAACCTTCCCAGTCACCGTAAAGTAAAAATGGTTCGTGGCTTCCTCAAAATCTTGTCGAAGCAGTATCGCATTCTGACCCTCCAGCAACATGCCGAACAACTCCTCCATGCCCCCAAGATGCCGATCGTCTCGCCCACTGCGATCGCGATCTCTTAGCGCATCTCCGTGAGTGAGTTTTGGAGTCCTTTCATCACTGCCCAGTCGCATCTATCAGGTGAATGATCATGGTTCGTGAGAGGCTCTTATATTGTGAATGCTACACAAGTGAACAGAAACGCACCGCGAAAAGCCCCCACTTCTAGGTGCGCCTTACTAGGCATTGAAATCGATAATTTATCACTGGAGGAGTTGCTACGGGAAATGCGATCGGGCTTTGTCGTGACGCCCAATGTCAATCACGTCATGCTAATGCACCGAGATTCCAGTTTTCGTGAAGCCTATCGCAGTGCGGATTATCATCTCTGTGATAGCCAAATTTTGATGAATGTGTCTCGCTGGCTCGGGAAGCCCATTCGTCAAAAAATCTCGGGTTCTGATCTATTGCCTGCTTTTTATCACTATCACTGGGATAACCCAGAGGTGAGAATTTTTCTGTTAGGTGCAGAAGAAGGGGTCGGTGCGATCGCCATGGACAAAATCAACCAAATGGTCGGTCGCCAAATTGTCGTAGATACCTACTCACCGCCTTGGGGATTTGAACATGATCCGATCGAAGGCCAGAAGATTTGTGAGTTGGTGATGCAGTCCGATGCGACGGTATTGGTGCTGGGGTTTGGCACACCGAAGCAGGAGAAATGGTTTTACCACTATCGATCGCAAATCGAACGCACGATCGATTTGACCTTTGCCATTGGGACGACGATTAATTTTGAAGCAGGTCATGCGCCTAGGGCACCGAAATGGATGCGATCGGCGGGCCTAGAATGGCTTTACCGACTCTGCCGAGAGCCAAGGCGACTCTGGCGACGGTACTTACTGGATGCACTGCCCTTTTTGAAACTGGTGCTTCGAGAAAAACGAACCTCGGCCCCCCGGCCCCCAATTTTGGGGGAGTAAGACAAAAGAGAGGCGATCGGGTGTGTAATCCGATCGCCTCTCCTTTTTATCTTCAAACCCTCATGTCCCCCCAAAATTGGGGGTTAGGGGGCGGTTCGCCAGAGCCTATTTAATAAACAGCATCTCTTGATACTTAGGCAATGGCCACAGGTCATCCGCCACTTGAGACTCCAACGCATCACCAAACTCACGCACGGTATCCATCAAGGGACGAATCACCTTAGCAGAATGGTTCATGTGAGCTTCAGTGTCAGCGAAGTCTTCTTGCGACAATGCCTTCTCCAGTTTTACCACCGTGTCACTCATGCTCTTGACAGCAGAAGCAACGTTCTCAGCCGTGGTTTTATCGAGGTCTAGACCCGCTGCTTTTGCCGCTGCGATCGAACCCGAAAGTTCACCCAGATAACGCACTGCCGCTGGGTAGATCGAAGTCTTCGCCATGCTGATGACCAGGCTGGCTTCCATTTCGATCACCTTGATGTACTGCTCAGAGTACACTTCAAAACGGCTTTCGAGTTCCGCTGGGGACAGGACGCCGCTCTTGGCAAAGAGATCGACGATCGACTTGTCTTTCAAGAACGGAAGCGCATCTGCCGTGGTGGGAAGATTGAGCAATCCGCGAGATTCGACGGCTTCTTTGTGCCATTCTTCCGAGTAGCCATTGCCACCGAAGATGACTGCACTGTGCTGATCCATGACGGATTTCAACACGGCCATACAAGCCGCATCCAGCTTGGTTCCTTTACCGAGTTCCGCTTCGAGCGCCTCAGACATCCAGTCCAAGGAATCCGCCAAAATCGTATTCAACGAAACCAATGGACCCGACACCGACTGGCTCGAACCCACGGCCCGGAACTCAAAACGGTTGCCCGTGAACGCAAAAGGAGAAGTCCGGTTACGATCGCCCGCATCCTTATCAAATTCAGGCAGCGTCGCCACACCGAGCTTCATCAAGCCGCCTTGAGGTGCGCCTGTGATGTTGCCGGATTTGATTTGGTTGAAGACTTCTTCGATTTGCGAGCCGAGGTAGACGGAGATGATCGCAGGAGGCGCTTCGTTCGCACCCAAACGGTGGTCGTTGCTGGCCGTTGCGATCGCAGCCCGCATCAACGGACCATACTTGTGAACCCCACGGATCACCGCTCCGCAGAACATCAAGAACTGAATGTTCTCATGGGGCGTTTCGCCGGGATCCAAGAGGTTGCCCTGGGTGGAGTTGCCGATCGACCAGTTGACGTGCTTACCGGATCCATTGATACCCGCAAAGGGTTTTTCATGGAGCAAGCAGGTCAGGCCGTGCTTTTTAGCCACCATGCGCAGGAGGGTCATGATCATCTGTTGGTGATCGCTGGCCACGTTCGCCGCTTCGTACACAGGCGCAATTTCAAATTGACCGGGAGCCACTTCGTTATGGCGAGTCTTCGCAGGGATACCCAAGCGATAAAGCCGCTCTTCCACATCCTGCATGAAGACCTGAACCCGCTCGGGGATCGCACCAAAATAGTGGTCTTCAAACTGTTGACCCTTCGCAGAGGAAAGACCAAACAAGGTACGGCCTGTCATCAAGAGATCAGGACGCGCATTTGCAAAGTGGGTATCCACCAAGAAATATTCTTGTTCCGCACCGCAGCTCGAATTCAAGGGGGCCACTTCGGAGTTGCCGAGGAGCTTCAACAAGCGGGTTGCGGATTTGCTGACGGCTGCATTCGATCGGAGCAAAGGCGTCTTTTTATCCAACGCTTCGCCTGTCCAGGAGACGAAGACCGTAGGAATGCAAAGGGTGACGCCGTTATCCGTTTCCATCACATAGGCAGGGCTGGTCACATCCCAAGCCGTATAGCCACGAG
>JAAFJU010000015.1 GCA_013298165.1 Synechococcales cyanobacterium bin31.maxbin.ball.101
TTTAACAGTCCTAGGACTCGGCGTTTTGCCAATTTTCATGTCGGGTTTTATGTCAGGCTTCACATCAGGCGATTTGCGCGGCGTCAATCTCAGCGTCAATCTGGGGACGCAGGTGCTACAGGCAGGCGCTTATCAACTTTTAGTGCTATTTATGTCACTGTTCGCAACATTGTTAACAACAGTATTAATAACGATCGGGGTTTCACGACAGTTTTTAACGAAAGCGTGCCAATTCGTGACTTGGTGAGGCACAGTAGGAATAGGATTTTATTGATTTCTATTGATTTCTATTTTTGTTGAGTTGAGTTTTAGGTGAATTTGAGTTGAGTTGGGTTTTAGGTAAGATTTTAGTTAAGAACAGTGCGCAGCTCGTGCGCAGTAGAATAGAGAACTATGCAATTGCTGTCTCCTTTTAAGGCGATCGCCTTGTTTACTCCCGGTGGCGATGTGGCCTATTGCATCGATACCGACAAGCGTAAACATTGGCACGTTCATCTCTGTGCCGAACTCCAGGAAGCCCTGAATTTATCAGAGTCTCCTCACTTTTTGTTGCACTATTACAAGGCCACCGTCGATGCCTGGTGGGATAGCGAACAAAATGCATTACAAATCACCGCTACAGCAATGCCCGCCGTGATTCAATATCGAGCATTGTTAAATCATTTGTTTCAGATCCCAGGAACCCTATGGCAGCTTGATACCATTCAGTCGGAACTCTGTGAGACGAGTTTACTGAATCAATATCAACAGGATTTTCCGGAGCTTTGGGCCTTTCACGACTTGATTTTACCCGTAACCCAAGGCACTTCCTCCCATTTCCCCCTACAGGAGAAGACTCAGATGCCTACTATCGAGAGGTCGAGAATCATGACCTCCAACCCTCTACAAGGTTTGAAAAAGAACCCGATCGCCAGCGCTGCACTTCCATCGGAGGAGACCGATCGCACGGGTCGCTATGTCTTGCGTCTCTTTGTGTCCTGTCGCCATACCTCCACCGAAGCTGCATTGCGAAATCTCCATCGGGCCTTAGAACGATCGATGCTTCAGCCCTATACCTTGCAAGTGATCGACATTTCCAAATATCCAGAACAGGCGGAGTTCGACCAAGTGACCGCAACGCCCACCTTATTGCGAGTGCATCCCCTTCCCCACCGCCGTCTTGTAGGCGATCTAGAAAATGAGGATCAATTGCTCCATTTATTGGCAGAAGTGGACCTAGATACTTATCATTAAGAATTGAGAGTGTTGAATGTTGAATTGAGAATTTTCTTGAGGCATGGTGGTGATGGTTGATTCTCTGATGGAGACCTTGGCGATCGCACGTCAGGGTCAGGACATAACGCCGGAAATGGGGTTGGAACTTTTAGCGGTGAAGGATGGGGCGGCGATCGAGCAGATTCGGGCGACGGCGGATTTTTTAAGACAGCAGCAATCCGGCGAGACGGTCACATATGTGATTAATCGCAATATTAATTACACCAATATTTGCGAACAGCATTGCAGTTTTTGTGCGTTTCGCCGAGATGAAGGTGACGAGGGCGCTTATTGGTTGGACTTCGACAAAATCTTAGAAAAAGCGACACTAGCCGTATCAGCCCAGGCAACAGAAATCTGTATGCAAGGGGGTCTGAATCAAAATGCAAAACTGAATGGACGATCGATCGATTACTACATCAAACTCGTCAACACCATCAAGTCAGCATTTCCCCATCTCCATATTCACGCTTTTTCACCCCAAGAGGTGCAATTTATTGCTCGTGAGGATGGCTTGAGTTTTAGTGAGGTGATTCGGGAGTTGCAGGCGGCGGGCGTGGGTTCGCTTCCGGGGACAGCGGCGGAGGTGTTGGACGATCGCATCCGACAGATCATTTGCCCCGAGAAGATCAGTGCCCAAACCTGGTGCGAAATTGTCGAACTAGCCCATGCCGAAAACCTGCCCACAACAAGCACGATGATGTCTGGGCATATCGAGTCACCCTTGCAACAAATTCAACATTTCGATCAACTGCGGGAACTACAAAAACGATCGAAAGCAAATGGGACGATCGGTATCACGGAATTTATTTTATTGCCCTTCGTTGGCCAAGATGCCCCTGCGCCCTTACGTAAGCGAGTCGGTCGAGATCAGCCTGATTTAAATGCAGCGCTTCATCTGATGGCGGTAGCGCGGATTTATCTGGGCAATTGGATTCCTAATCATCAACCCAGTTGGGTCAAGCTCGGGTTAGCGGGTGCTACGGAGTCTCTGAAATGGGGCTGCAATGACCTTGGCGGGACGTTAATGGAGGAACATATCACGAGCATGGCGGGGGCGATCGGTGGCACTTGTCAGACGGTAGAAGCCCTATCAGGCGCGATCGCTTCGATCAATCGGCCTTTTGCTGAACGAACAACGCTGTACGATCGGGTTTGAAGCAGATTATCTGTGTAGTAGGGGTTGCAATGCCTTCTGCGACGGTGAGGCTGTATGCCAATAATCAAATTGTGGCATTCTCAACCAAGCGGTGAAACGAGTCACGATCGCTGCCGTCTTGCCAAGGCATTACCGATGATCGGAGGTCGGTCGGAGACCATCGGCTTCCAACCACTGAACTAAATCATCTAACTGCGTAAAATCTAATAAGGCTTCAGCTAAGGACTCCAATTGTGTGGTCGGCAATTGTTCAATGCGATCGGTCAGAGACTTTGGAACATCGCCAACCTGACGAGCGAGAAGGCGAAGGATGAGCGATCGCTTTCTTTGGGAGGAAAACGATCGTCTGTCTAGGCATAGAAACGATCGCTCTCATGGTCAATTCACCTGAGCTTGCATCTCTTGAAGTTGAGTCATAGTCAATCCTGTTGCCTGTGCGATCATCTCCACAGCAATTCCTTGTCTCAGTAGATTAAGGGCGATCGTCTTTTTCTCTTCCTCTCGTCCCTGCTCAATTCCCATGCGTTCGATCGAAGTAATATAAGGCATCTGCTTCTCCTGTTCATAACGTTTAAGATCAGCCTTGAATTCCTGCTTCAGCCCGTCTGGTAACTCAAGGATCCAGTCGAGGAACCGGAACAGATTCATTATATCCTGCCGCTCATAGTCTCGCTCGTAAAGCATCCGAGTCAGTCGAAATTTCCATTCTTTACGCGCTGGAAGGTCTTTCTTGGTTTCCTTCGTCTTCAAATGAGCCATAACCACAATGGCGAAGGGGTTTTGACTGGCTTCTAGCTCGTCCCAGCGTGATTCATAGTCTAACAATTTGACGATCGGAAACCGAAAATCTACTTCACAGCCCCATTGAGCCGATCGAAACAGTCCAGGTCGCCAGTTTGCACGTTCATCACCGAGAATGACAAGATTAACGATCGGCACATCATAACGATCTTTTAAGCGGTAATAATGGGTGAAAATTCGAGCGTCGAAGTTTGATTCTTCTTGGCTTTGAACTTCGATATTGAGAAGTACCCAAGTTTCATTGCCTGCTCGGGTCCAGACCTTGACGAGTTTATCCACCACTCGTTTTCCCAGTTCCGCATCACGGACCACTTGACTGAGTTCCTGATCCAGAAATTCATACCCCCGAGACCAATCAATTTCTGCATGGATTTCAGGAAAGAAGAACTGCATAAAAGCCTCGAAATAAGCTTCTATAATATCTTTCCACGGTAGATCATACTCATCTCTAAATTCAGTCATAGCAGTAGTTTCAGACGATCGGGTTCAGTTTAACACTAATGATAGGGATCGGAATGATGCTCAGTTACTAGGAATGACGGAAAGACTGATGCGATCGTCTCTTTGCTGGGCGGACGACACTATACGATCGGGTTTAACTCAAAATTTCAATCAAACCTGATGTAACCATTCCAAACGTCGATCGATGCGGTGACTTCGATCGACGCTGGGGTGTTGGTCTTGTAGGATCATTGCCCAAATCAACGCCACAAAAGTTCTCGCTTCAACGCATTGATCCAAGAATACTGGATCAAAGTCAATGCCATAGCCCTGCAAGACTAAATCAATTCGATCGCAATCAACACCAAACACTCTAGAGGGCGCAATCATAGACGCTAAGTCCCATTCAATAGGACCCATAAACGCATCTTCCCAATCCGTCCACAGTACGCCGAGATTTGTATTTAAAACATTGCCTAAATGAGGATCGCCGTGAATCGCTTGGTGGGGCATTTGCAGCAGCCGATCGACCGATCGTGCCCCAACTTGAACCAACATCTCTGCATCTTTTAAAGTAAATCTCGACGCTTCAATCCATTGATTCAAGACCTCCTGAGCCTCAGTCAATAGACCCAACACAGGCAAGATCTCTGGAAAACCCTTTAAAATCTCATGACAGTGCCGCAGCCGCTGACCCGCTTGTCGCAAGTCCCCCGCCATGGGCAACACCTCCACATACTGCCAAAAACTCATCACCAATCCCAAATGAGAATAGGGACCGGGATCGATCGCATCACTCACCGGAATGATCGACGCCCCCGCCGCTGTCAAATAGCGGGCGATCGCAACTTCCCGCACAAACCACCGATCGCCCGGTCGCAGAGTTCCCGTGGTAGTAGCAACTCGGGCCACGACCTCTGTGGGTTCTAAACGGAAAATCGCATTGCTGACATCTTGGATGAGGACGGGACGATCGAAGCTCAAGCCCTGCGATCGTGCCACTTCAGATGCCGCCTGAACTGCAAGCTGCAACCGCGATTCGGCGCTATCAACAGAGCTAACCATGCTTATCCATCCTGATGGGTCCTGCGTTCTACGATCTCTTTCACCACCAACGTCACAACCGCTAAACAAGCTAACAAAACCGCCGCTGAATAGGCCGCTTCAGTTAAATATTCACGATAGGTATCTTCAACATACAGCGATAGGGTTTGGGTTCTGCGGGTGATGTTGCCGGAGACGACGGACACCGCCCCAAATTCACCCATGACGCGGGCATTCGTCAAGATTACCCCATACAATAACCCAAACCGGATGTTTGGCAAGGTAATATGCCAAAAGGTCTGCCATTCGCTGGCTCCTAGGGTTTTAGCCGCTTCCTCTTGATCGGCTCCGGTTTCTTCCAGGATGGGAATGACTTCTCTCGCCACAAACGGCATACTGACGAACATCGACGCTAAGAGCATTCCTGGAAATGCAAAAATGACCTTGATATTGACGGCCTCTAAAGCCGAACCAAACCAACCATTCCGGCCATACAGTAACACCAACATCAATCCGGCAACCACAGGTGAAATGGAAAAGGGCAAATCCAAAACACTCAGTAAAAAGGCTCGACCGGGAAATTTATGTCGGGCGATCGCCCAAGCCGCACAAAGCCCAAAGACAATATTAATCGGCACCGCAATCAACGCTAAAAGCACCGTCAGCCGCACAGCATCCAGAAAGACCGGATGGGTCATATTCTCAAAAAACGGTCCCGCCCCTTTTCTGAAGGCTTGAGCAAAGACATTAAAAGCGGGAATGTAAACAATCAAACTCAAGTAGAGCAGCGTGATTCCAATAAAAATCGTGGGAACCCAGCTTTTTTTCAGGGGTGCTGTGGTCTTCTTCATTAGCTATATCTCCGGCCCCAAGCTTGCAAGACATTAATGGTTAATAGAATCACTAACGAGATCATGAGCAACACCACACCAATCACCGTAGCACCCACATAGTCATACTGCTCTAACCGTTGAAAAATCAACACAGGTGCAATCAGATCTTTAAACGGCGTATTAGAGGCCACAATCACCGTCGAACCGTATTCTCCCACCGCCCGCGAAAATCCCAACGCCACCCCCGTCGAAATCGCTGGAAACAACGGTGGCAAAACAACATGCCAAAAGGTTTGCCAAGGGGACGCGCCTAGACACCAAGCGGCTTCTTCGATATCAGATTCCATTTCCTGAAGGACGGGCTGCACGGTGCGGACTACGAAGGGAAGTGAGATAAATAGCATCGCAATGGCAACCCCTAGGCGGGTGAAGGCGATTTTGATACCAAAGGGTGCGACGAAGGACCCGACCCAGCCGTTGTCGCTATAGACAGTGGCGAGGGTGAGTCCGGCGACGGAGGTGGGGAGGGCGAAGGGCAAGTCTACGGAGGCTTCGATAATGCGTTTTAGGGGGAAATCGTAGCGCACTAAGGTCCAGGCAATTAAGGTGCCAAAGAGGCCATTAAAGAGCGCTGAGATCAGGGCCGTGGTGAAGGTGACATCGTAGGTGGAGAGGGCGATCGGACTGGTCGCAATTTTCCAAAAGTCGTTGAGGGGAAGCTGGCTGGCCTTAAGAAACATGGCTGTGACAGGCAGGACCAGCATCATAAAGAGATATCCGATCGTCACTCGCCATGGCCAAGATGAGGCGCTGAGAAATTGCCAGACTTTTAGGAAGGGCAATCGTTCTGGGGTTGGCGGGTGGGTGGAGGGGGCCATGGAAACAGGGAATTGAGTGAGGGACGATGCGTTAGAAAGCGTAGCACTTTAGGCGCTATTTCTAGGCGCTATTTTTTAGACATTGAGGCTTCGATCGTATCGAAGTCTCCGCCGGAGTCAAAGGCTTTTTGAGCTTTTTTCCAGCCGCCGTATTCTGCAATTTTGCCCAATTGTTTGACAGTGGGATATTGCTTTACAAAAGCGGGTTCTTTAGCAACGTCACCTAAAGGCCGAAACCCGACTTTTGCAAACTCTCGCTGGGCTTCTGGAGTGAATAAAAACTGGACGAATGCTTCTGCAGCAGCGCGATTGCCATGTTTTTCGACGTTGCGATCGACCACTGCAACCGGGGTATCAATCGAGATATTGATTGCAGGAGCTGTAATATCAAATTTCTCGCCTTTTTGTTTGGCAAGAATGGCTTCATTTTCATAATTGACTAAGGCATCGCCTTGACCTTGATTCACAAATGCATCGGTGGCTTCTCTGGAGTCTTTAGTGAGGACAGCAACATTTTTGAAGGCTTGGGTGACGAAGGCTTGAACGTCGGATTGATTGCTTTTTTTGGCATAATTCAGCAGCGCATAATAGTTCCACCGGGCGACACCGGAGGTTTTGGGGTTGGGTGTGACCCATTTGACATCCGGGCGCGCTAGGTCTCCGAAGCTTTTAATATTTTTTGGGTTGCCGGGGCGGGTGGTGATAGCCGCGATCGTTTCTCCCACAATGCCTTGATTCGGAACCCGTTCGGTCCAGTCTTCTTTCACAAAACCTAAACTAACCAGCCTGTTCATATCTGAGCCGATCGCCAAATGCACAATGTCAGCATCCAATCCATCAATGACGCCACGGGTTTGGCTCCCGGAACCGCCATAGCTCTGACTAAAAATGACGGATTGGCCATTGTGATCTTTTTCCCACTGTTTAACAAATTTGGGAATAATGGCGTCGTGAGCCACTTTGGGGACCGAATAGCCAACCAGCAGGAGTTCGATGTCCTTTTGACCGGAGGGATTGCTGTTGCAGGCGACGATCGTAAAACTGATCATCAGACTCATCACGCTCAGCACAAGCCACCGAAACCACTGACGGCGAGGCATCACCGATCGGATGACCGTTCTTAGTGTTTCACCCAATCTTTCACCCATCAGGCCGATCGTCCCAAGCATCATAAGTCCAACCCTGCTTTCATCTTTTTAGAATTCACCCGAACCATTTAATCTACGGCAAACTAGTCGGGATAGCCTGTTACCAAACCTGGGGACATCCTACTAAGAAGGGCTACAAAAAGCAACTCACGCTCTTTTTAATCTTGACTTCATTACCGTAGATTACAGAAAGGAGGAAATAAAATCTGGGAGGGTCAATAATAGATCTGTTACCATTGCTTTTACCATTGCCCCCATTTAATTCAGCCCCTAGCAAGCACGATGAAACTCCCCGACCTAGACTCCGAAACCCTCGATCGTGTCCTAGAAATGGCCTGGGAAGATCGCACGCCCTTCGACGCGATCGAAGTTCAGTTTGGTCTCAATGAATCTCAGGTGATTGAGGTGATGCGGCGAGAGATGAAGGCGTCTAGCTTTCGCATGTGGCGCAAGCGCGTCACTGGACGATCGACCAAGCACTTACAGCAGCGAGACTTCATCGCAGGCCGCTTTCACTCCCAGAACCAAAAAGGCTCTTAAAAATCGTCCGGAATCACCCACTTCGGTGGCTCAGATGCGCGTTCCAGTCGCCGCCGCTGGACCGCAGCTTCAGCCATCTGCAAGATCTGATCGAGCGAGGTCTCTTGAATAAATTTGGAAGCCTGGGCCTTAAATTCTAGGTTCGGGCATTCATCCCCCAACACACAACCCCTGACACATTCCACTTCACAGTTCACCGACTTACCGTTCACCGATCCTGTCTCAGCCATACCCCACCTCAAACAACAACCTGAATAACGGTATCCATCATAACCCCATCTCAAGTCACCCCCAATTATCCTGAAAGCCTGCATAAAAGATTGAAGACAGAACTACATAACCCTTGTGAATCCTTCCCCCCTCACACATCATGTCCTACCGACTTGTTGAAGATCTGTCCTTCGTTGAGCTATCACCCAAAAGCTCTCCCATCACCGACGACACCACCACCCAAACCATCGATCGGATCCTCAACGCCGCTCACCTCAATCACAGCGTCAAATATCACCTCGCTCGGCTTCAGCGCCCCACCGAACTCACCGCCAGTTTCATTCAAAATTACATCCAACAATTTCAGTTTCATGCCCTACAGGATGCTCACCGAGAAGCTTCCTCTAAATCGCTTCAGTCTGCACTACAACTCTTTGTGAGCCAAGACGATGAGATGCGATCGACCGTCGATGACTGCCATCCCATTCTTTGCTATTTACTGGGGTTTGAAATCATTACCATGCTGTTTGAAATGAGCTGGCAACAACATGAGCGCCTGTACTATCTACAACATAATCAAGAACACTTCTTCCATCACTATATCAAACCCGTTCAACTCGCCCATCGCCTCAACGATAAAATCATTCCCCGAGATGCCAAGCTCTTCTTCGCAAAACGCACCTACTTCGTTCAACGTCCCCACCTCCGACCTCAACAGCTCAAAGCCCTCGCCCTCGCCACCTTCCCCGCAGAAACCATTCTAGAACTCGGCTTTGAAGTGATTCGTCATCCTCAATCCTTTATCTTTGATCATGCCGCCATCTTCGAGGCCCCAGAAATGGCGATTCACTAAATGGCGCGTTTTTGTTCCGATCGGTATCGGATGAATTCTGCCAACAGCACCGCAAAGGCCGAAGCCAAAATCAACAACACACTCAACGCATTCAGATCGGGCGTGAGATTGGTCCGAATCCGACTGTAGATTTCCATCGGCAGCGTATTGATACCGCCCCCCGCCGTAAAGCTGGCAATCAAAAAGTCATCCATACTGCACACAAAGGCCAGAAGACAGCCAGAGACGATCGCCGGAAAAAGCTGAGGCAACAGCACCAATCGAAACGACTGAAAGGGGGTTGCCCCAAGATCCTGTGCCGCTTCTTCCAGATGGCGATCCAGCGAATTAATCCGGGTCGAAACCGCGAGAGAAACATAGGAGAGACAAAACACCACATGGGACGCCACGATCGTCCCCATACTCAACGGCATCGAAATCGCCGCCAAAAATACCAAGGTCGCCACTGCGATCGAAATATCTGGAATGATTAAGGGCAAATACACGGCATTTTGATAGAGATCTCGACCGAGGAAACGATAGCGAGAGAGACCCACCGCCATAAGCGTGCCGAAGACGGCGGCGATCGACACTGAACCCAAGGCCACTTTTAAACTGTCCAATAATGCCTGTTGAATGCGTCCATCATGGAAAAAACGAGCGTACCACTTTAAGGAAAATCCCGTCCATTGGGCACTCACGGCAGATTCGTTGACGCTGTAGAAGGCGAGAACGAGGATGGGCAAGTACATGAAGCTGAACATGAGTCCGGTGAACCAGGCTTGCCAGGAGATTTGGAGTTTGGGGAGTTTGGGTGAGGTGGGTGGCATGGTGGGTGATGGGGTGGGTGGGTGACGGAGGGTTAGAGGGTGCGGGCGTTTTTGTCGCCGTATTTGAGGAGGAGGACGATGCTGAGGGTGACGAACATGATCAGCAGCGCACTCAGGGCAGAACCCATGCCCCAGTCGGGGGAGGCACCGAGGAATTTGCTGTAGACCAGGCGGGCGGCGGTCATGCTGGAGGGTCCGCCGAGGAGTTCGGGGTTGACGAAGTCGCCGATCGCATTGATAAACACCAGTAGGACTCCGGCAGCAATCCCGGGTAGCACTTGGGGAACGGTGACTTGGAGGAAGGCTTCTAGGGGTTTTGCTCCGAGGTCGGCGGCGGCTTCGAGGAGACGACGATCGAGTTTTTCCAGGGAGGCATAGAGGATCAGGACCATGTAGGGCAAGAGGCTGTAGGTCATGCCGATCAGGACCGCAGGCAGTTGGTTCATCAAGTCCAATGTGGGGAGATGAAGAAAGCTGAGGATGGTGTTGAGCACTCCAGTCGGTCGGAGAATGCTG
Source organism: Synechococcales cyanobacterium bin31.maxbin.ball.101 (assembly GCA_013298165.1). Classification (GTDB taxonomy): domain Bacteria; phylum Cyanobacteriota; class Cyanobacteriia; order Leptolyngbyales; family Leptolyngbyaceae; genus JAAFJU01. The sequence continues at coordinate 10,487 of JAAFJU010000015.1, forward strand.
ATCCAGGCATAGCTGCGCAGGAGCGAAGAGGTCCACAGGGGCAGCACAAAGGCCAGCAATAGCAGGTTTTGCCAGCGACGGGGAGCAAGCAGGGCGATCCAATAGGCCACGGGGAAGCCGAGGAGAAGACAGAGAACGGTGGTGGCGATCGAGAGTCCGATCGATCGAGCAACGATCCACAGGACGATCGGATCAAAAATTTCCAAGTAGTTTCCCAGACTGGACGGATTGACCAGATCACCGGGCTTAATGTCAGGCACTAAGCTGATTTGGAAGATCATCAGCGTCGGTAAGATCAGCAGCAAAAACAGCCAAACCCCAGCGGGAGCTAGCATTAGGTAGGGTTCTAGGCGTTGGGTCCAGGACGATCGGGGCATGGGGATTTTGGATTTTGGATTTTGGATTTTGGATTTTGGAGGTGAGTTAGTTGGTGAGTTAGCTGGTGAGTTGGGTCCAGTATTTGGCGTAGAGTTTTTCGGCTTCGGGGGTGAGGGCGGTCATGCTTTCGCAACGGGCCATGATGTCGGGCGGGGGATAGCTGACGGCGTTGGTTTGGAGTTCCGAGGGGAGGAGGGGGATGGCGGCGGCGTTGGGGGTGGTGACGGCTAGGCGCTGGGAGACATTGGCGGCAACTTCGGGGTTCAGCAGATAGTTCATCCAGGCGTAGGCGGCGTTGGGGTTGGGGGCGGACTTGGGGATGACCATCCAGTCACTCCAGCGGGTGCCGCCTGGTTTTGGGATGATGTAGCGCAGTTTTGGATTTTCTTTTAAGAGGCCGATCGCATCGGAGGAGTAGGCCATGGCAATCCACAAATCCCCCGCCGCCAGTTTCGTCCGCCAGCCGTCGGTGGTAAAACTTGAAATAAAGGGCTTGAGGCGAGAGAGTTTTTCGTAGGCTTCCTTGATCCGATCGGGCTGGGTTTCGTTGATGCTATAGCCCAAGGTCTTGAGGCAGAACCCAATGACTTCGCGGTAGTCGTCCAGGAGGCTCATTTTACGCAGCAGTTTTTCCTTGTTTTTCCAGAGATAGTCCCAGTCCTGGATCTCATCAGAAACCTTCTCCTGGTTATAGATCAAGCCCGTCGTGCCCCAGGCAAACGGAATGCCGTAGTGATTGTCGGCATCGGCGATCGATCGACGGAATTGGGGCATCAGATTGTTGAGTCCATTGATTCGATCGTGGTCAAGCTCTGCTAGGAGTTTTGCTTTGACCAATTTAGGAATGAAATATTCACTGGGATAGAGCAAACTGAAGGAATCACCTTTCCCAGCTTGCAGGGCGGCGATCATCTTTTCATTGGAATCAAAGAGTTCTCGAATGGTCTTGAGTCCACTTTTAGCCTGAAAATCCCGCAGCAGATCGTCATCCACATACTGCGCCCAAGTGTACAAAAACAGTTCATCGCTGGAGGCTTTCACAGGTCCCGATCGGACATTACCCAACCGCCAGCCACAGCTCGACAATCCCTGAGTCAATCCCAATCCCAAGGCAACCTGGCCTGCTTGCTGCAAAAAACGTCGCCGCGATCGACGGGTCAGTCCCGGGGGCAGTCCTTTATCTGTAGAGCCAAACTGTTGAGAGTCCATCGCTAGCAACCCATAAAAAATAGTATCCACCCCAATCCCAAACCGCTTCTACTCCGGCAACGCCAAGGCCAAACAGTCCTGAGGACTCCACAGCACATACACCGGACCCGCAATCTTCGAGACGGTTTCGGGGGAGGGCTGACGAACCAGAAGCGTTCGACCCGACTGGAGACGAATGACGCAGTTGACGTGGGTTCCCAAGTACAGCGTACTCACCAAGGACCCTTCAAAGCAGTTCATCCCTTCTAAAGCCATGCCGTCCTGACGCGGATCCGATCGCAGAAGCTGAATCTTCTCAGGTCTGAGATTAATCGCGACCCGTCCTGCGGTTAAGAGCCGTTGCCCGCTCATGGTCGGCTGAACCTGGATTTTTTCGCCATCATCACTTTTAACCCAGAGCATGGCCGGATGAGAGCCTTCGATTTTGCCGGAGATAATATTGGTATCACCGATGAATTCTGCGACAAATTGGCTTTGGGGCCGATCGTAGATTTGGCTGGGAGTGCCGACTTGCTCCAGTTTGCCGCCGTTCATCACGGCGATGCGATCGCTCATGGTCAAGGCTTCTTCTTGATCATGCGTCACCATAACGAAGGTAATATTCAGTTGCTGGTGGAGACGCTTTAGCTCCAGTTGCATTTCTTTACGAAGCTTGAGATCCAAGGCCCCCAAGGGTTCATCTAGGAGCAGCACCGTGGGACGATTGACTAAGGCCCGAGCCAGGGCGACGCGCTGCTGCTGTCCCCCGGAGAGCTGACTGGGAAAGCGCTTTGCCAGGGGTTCGAGTTGAACTAGACGGAGGGCCTCAAAGACTCGCGCTTGGATTTCTCCTCGACTCATTTTTTGAATTTTTAAGCCAAAGGCGATGTTATCTTCCACGGTTAAGTGGCTAAACAGCGCATAGCTTTGAAATACGGTATTGACCGGACGACGATAAGGCGGAATGCCCACCATCGAGGTCTGACGAATCAGTAAGTCCCCAGCCGTCGGGGTCTCGAAGCCTGCAATCAGGCGCAGAAGCGTGGTTTTGCCACAGCCTGAGGGACCTAAAATGCTGAAAAACTCGCCTTGCCGGATATCCAAGTCCACCCCGCGCACCGCCGCCTCACCATCAAAAACTTTGAACACCTTGCGGAGTTCAATATCTAGGGCACCCTGCACGTTGGTGTCCGAAGAAGTTTGGGAAAGGAGTTGAGCCATAAACGCGGGAGACAGCTTGCGGGAAGCCTGACTAAAGACAAATTGACTAGATAATTTGGGCAGTACAGCCTTCAATACTAAGCTATTGTACCCAAGACACCGAGATTGGTCCCAAATTCTCCTGAGACGGAAGACCAACGTTACAGTTTTCTGTAATACTGTGATTTGCTTCAGGGCGATCGCTTGAGATTATTTTTTAAGATGACTATTTAAGACTGATTTTTGCTCAAAACTGATTTTGTTCAACATTTATCCTGTTCAACGTTAACTCTGTTCAACATTAGCTCTGTTCAACATTGGCTAAGTCATCAGCTAAGTCGTCACTCGGAATTTTAGAACTTAAACCCATGCAATCTTCCCCGCCTCGCGATCGCGCAACCTCTCGCAAAGTCGGTCGTGCCAAGCAATCCATCTTTCTGATGTTGTTCTGTGCAGCGGCCATTTTGGGAGCCTTGGGATCTCGGTTGGTCTATCTTCAGGTGCTAGAAGGCAGCCAGAACCGCAGTCGCGCCGACAATAACCGCATTCGGGTGATTGCGAGGATGCCGGAACGGGGCAAGATTTTGGACCGCAAGGGTCGTCTGTTGGCGGGCAGTCGTCTGACCCATTCGGTGTTTCTTTGGCCGATGGCGCACAAAAAGGAAGACTGGCCCAAGGTCTTTGAAAAGCTCGCCCCTATCTTAAAAACAACCCCCCAAGAACTTGAACAAACCTTGGATAAGGCTGGGTATGATTCGGTGCAGCGGGTCAAGGTGAGTCGCGGCGTCAGTCCGGCGCAGATTACGGCGATCGCTGAAAATATTACAGATTTGGGCGGCGCGCAGGGCGTTCAGGTGGATGGTGAGACGACGCGGGAATATCGCTACGGCGATCTGGCGGCGCATGTCTTGGGCTATACGGGAGAACTGACCGATGAACAGTATGAAAAGCTGAAGTCGAAGGGCTATCGGCTGGGGGATGTGATCGGGAAGATGGGCATCGAGGCCAGCTATGAGGAGCAACTGCGCGGCGAGGGCGGTGGTCAGCAGATGGTGGTGGATGCCTCGGGGAATCCGGTGCAGATTTTGAAGGATAAGCCGAGCCGGACGGGGAAGGATCTGACGTTGACGTTGGATTTAGATCTGCAAAAGGCGGCGACGGATGCATTGGGCGGGATTACGGGTTCTATTGTGGCGATCGACCCCAATAATGGCGCGATTTTGGCCATGGTGAGTAATCCAGGCTTTGATCCGAATATTTTTGCGAAGCGGCTCAGTCCGGACGTATGGGACCGTCTCCAAGCGCTAAATGACCCCTTTTTGAATCGAAATCTCCAGACCTTTCCGCCCGCGAGTACATTTAAGATTATTACGACCGCAGCGGCGATCGAAAGTGGCAATTTTACGGGGGATGAGGTGTATCAGACCTATCCGTCGTTGACGATCGGTGGGACGACCTTTGGGGAATGGAATCATGCGGGATTTGGACCGTTGGGGTTTCAGGGGGCGATGGCCCATAGTAGTGATACGTTTTTCTATCAAGTGGCTCAGAAAATGGGCGGCGATCCGATTATTGATTGGAGTCGGCGGTTTGGATTGGGTTCTTTGACGGGGATTGATTTGATTGATGAGGTTGATCCGGGGTTGGTGCCGGATGCGGCTTGGAAGTTAAAGAATGAAAAAATTGAATGGTCGATCGGGGATGCGGTGAATATGTCCATTGGTCAGGGGGCCTTGTTAACCAGTCCCTTGCAGGTGGCGGTGATGTTTGCGGTGTCGGCGAATGGGGGGTATCGCGTGAAACCGCATTTGTTGAAGGACAATGAGGAATCTCGCAATTGGCGCGAGGACCTGAAAATGAAACCCACGACGATCGCGATTATTAATGAAGGATTGCGGGGGGTAATTGAGTATGGAACGGCGGAGGCTTTGAATGGGGGAGCGGTGCCGATCGCGGGGAAAAGCGGGACGTCGGAGGATTTGGGAGATGGCTCGAATACTTGGTTTGGGGCCTTTGGTCCGGTGAAGAAGCCGGAGATTGTGGTGGTGGCGTTTGGGGAACGGACGGGTGGTGGCGGTGGATCGCTGATGGGACCGAAGGTAAAACAGGTGATCGATGCCTATTTTGCGTTAAAAAATGCGCCGAAGGATGCTTTAGACAAGAAGCTACGTGAGGAAAAGAAACTTAAGGAAAGCCAGACTACTGAAGTCGAAACTCCAGCGTCTCCGCAATAGTTTTCACGCCTAATATCCAATCAATTTGTCATTGCGATACATCAGGCCCCCTAACCCCCAATTCTGGGGGGACCGGAAATGAAGTCCCAATCTAGCTCCCCCAGAATTGGGGGCTGGGGGGCGGTTCGCCAGGACATTTTCAACCACCAATCTGGGACATCGATCGGGCATAGCCTTCCGTACTGCCGGAGTCGCGCAATTTATAATTAATCTCCGGCTTCCATTCCACCAGACGAATCACCCGATCGCGAATCTCTGCTAAATCAGTACCTTGTCGGAGTTCTGTTTTTAAATCAATCTGTCCTGTTTCGTTGAGCAGACAGGGTCGCAGCATTCCGTCTGCTGATAGCCTCATACGATTACACCGATCGCAGAAGCATTCTGACATTTGACTGATAAAACCTAGGGTCCCTTTTGCATTAGGGATTTTAAAAATATCAGCGGGTCCGTTGCCTCTCACCGTACTTTCTTCAATCCCATAGCGTTGACCAATCTGTTCTCGTAAGTCTGCTGAACTGACCCAACCCGCTTTTTCAAATAGATCACCATTCCCGATCGGCATAAATTCAATAAACCGCACATGCCATTCCCGATCGATGCTTAACGCGGCCAGGTCGAGAATTTCCCGATCGTTCACCCCCGGAACCACGACCACATTGAGTTTCAAGGGATCAAACCCAACGGCATGGGCGGTTTGGATTCCGGACCAGACTTTATCCCAATTGGTTTTTGAACCAGTCGATCGGCGTCCAATCAATTGGTCAAAGGTCGCCGCATCCAAAGAATCCAAACTAATATTAACCCGCCGAAGTCCCGCATTGTAAAGCGCTTGGGCTTTTTCGGGCAGTAGAAAGCCATTGGTAGTGAGGGAGAGATCTTGAGTTTCGGGTAATGCTGCGATCGCATCCACAATTTCGACAATATCCGATCGAATCAATGGCTCCCCACCTGTGAGTCGAAACCGCGTAAACCCCGCCGGAATGAAGACTTCACGCAGCAAGGTCAGGAGTTCTGATTGGGTTAATAGGTCCTGCTTAAGAAGATAATCAATCTCCGCGTCTTCCGGCATACAGTAAGTACAACGAAAATTGCAGCGATCGATCAAGCTAATCCGAAGATAGTCAATCCGGTTCATCATAGGATTATTTCAGTACCATAGATATTATTCAACATTCAAAACTCTCCATTCTAAATTCCATTATAAGCTGCCACCATGAACTCCGCCGATCTCGCCTACACCTCTGCCCTAGACCAAGCTCGACTGATTCGCGATCGGGAGGTGTCTCCCCTAGATCTCACCCAGGTTTACCTCGATCGTATCGAGCAACTCAATCCAAATCTCGGCGCATTTTTCCATGTGGCAGCAGAGCAAGCGATCGATGACGCAGTTCAAAAAACCGAAGCCCTCATAAAACTAGACCACATCCCCCCCTTTTACGGCGTCCCAACTGCCATTAAAGACCTCAATCCCGTGGCCGGAATGCCCTGCTCCTACGGCATCAAAGTCGCTAAAAAACGCATGGCCGATCGGGATGACTACGTCACCACACGCATGAAACAAGCAGGATTTGTCATCTTAGGCAAAACCGCAACGTCCCAGCTCGGATCACTGCCCTACGTCGAACCCAGCGGCTTTCCCCCGGCCCGAAATCCTTGGAATTTGGACTATTTAGCAGGGGGATCGAGTGGTGGATCTGCTGCGGCAGTGGCGGCGGGGCTTTGTTCGATCGCTCAGGGTTCCGATGGGGCGGGTTCGATTCGGATTCCGGCGGCTTGCTGTGGGTTGGTCGGGCTGAAACCGTCGCGAGGTCGAGTGTCAAATACGCCTGTGGATGAACTGTTTTCCGGTTGCGTTGTGAATGGTGGACTGTCGAGAACGGTTGCGGATGCGGCGGCATTTCTCGATACGATCGAAGGCTATCAACTCGGCGATCCCTTCTGGCTTCCCAGTCCTGAAACCAGTTTTCTAGCCTTATCCCAACAGCAACCAAAACGCTTACGCATTGGATTTGCAACGTCGATTCCGCCAGTCGGTGAATGTGATGATGATTGCAAGGCTCCTGTAATGGCAGCGGCAAAACAGTTGGAAACATTCGGGCATGTTGTAGAACCGATCGACTTTGGCACGTTTGATTTTAGTGAATTGATTGCGCCGTTTTCGATCGCTTGGCAGACGCAGACGGATGTGGGGGTGCCGGGATTTTTCTTGGATAGCATCAACCGTCAACTGTGGCTTAAGGCCCAAGTATACCGCGCTGGGAAATACGTAAAAGCCCGCCAACGACTGTACCGCTTTGCACGATCGGTAGTAGAACTCTGTCATCCCTACGATGTGATTTTGTTGCCGACGGTGATGCGTCCAGCATTGAAGGTCGGTGAATTTAAGGGATTGGGTCTCGATCGCTTACTCGATCAAATTGTGAATTGGTTTGCACCTTGTCCAGCGTTTAATGCGAGTGGTCAACCTGCGATCGTGCTTCCCTATGGCAGGAGTCGATCGGGCCTTCCCGTTAGCATTCAACTGGTGGGCCGTCCTGCAGATGAAATGACGATATTGCAATTGGCCTCACAGTTGGAAAAGCCATTCAAATTTCCGGCGTCCCAGAAGGGTTAGGGGACTTGGCAGCAATTCCAAATTCAAAATTCTTCGCTGCGTTGCCAGTCCGCACCGGAATGAATTCGGTGCTCTAGAGTGCGAAGTCAGTTGAAACTGACTAAAGAAAAACCTAAATTCCTCTTTCTAGTCTACTTCGAGTAGACTTCGCCCTAAGAGCGCCAACTTTCAGTTCGGCGCGGATCAAGATTGCGACGATCGAACTTTGAATTTGGAATTGTTGGGGACTGGAAACGAATGTTCGCGTCGCGTTTAGAATAATTCTATAATGAGGTCACTTGTCACTCCTGTACGCCTCTGCCTTACCCATCAGGTTTAGCCATGGTTCAAACCCCCATTCAAGCACCGCCACAAAAAATCACCCTTGCGACGTTTCTAGAACGTCCCGAAACAAAGCCTGCCTCAGAATACGTCCAAGGAGAAGTCACGCAAAAACCAATGCCACAGGGAGAACACAGCACGCTACAGGGAGAATTTCTCTTCTTTTTGAAGGTATTGTTCAAGTCAACGGGTGGCTTGATGGCCTATCCCGAGTTGCGCTGTACCTTTGGCGGACGATCGATCGTCCCAGATATTACCGTATTCCTGGCAAACCGAGTTCCCCGGACGATCGAGGGGCGAGTGGAAAATGTCTTTTCGATCGCACCGGACTGGACCGTTGAAATCTTGTCGCCCGATCAAAGCACCACGAGAGTGACGAAAAATATTTTGCATTGCCTGGAACATGGCACTCAAATGGGCTGGTTGATAGACCCTGCTGAGGAAACGGTATTTGTCTATCGTCCAGGGATGGGAGTCGATTGCTTTGATACCCCAGAACAACGGTTGATCGCACCGGAATTTGTGGAAGACTTTTCGCTGTCGATCGGTGAGCTATTTAGTTAGTTGAACACATAGGGTACTCCCATCCTACAGAAGACCGATTCCCGTTCCTAGAGGCGATATATTCGAAGGCAACGTTGCGACCTTTCGCGATCGGAAGCGCATCGTAGACATCGCTTTGGTTCGGTGAATGGGCGAGGACTTCGCCGCGAACGACAATCATGTTTTCGTCCAGTTCGGTGTAGGCAATCAATAGCCATTCGCCGTTGTAGCGATCGGACATTTCTTGTAGGGTCAGAATATTATCCATAAGGAAAATCTGGTTGTTTCGATAATTATGACATGGACGATCGGTCGTAGACCATCCATTCATTTATTGCAGGCACGTCAAGCCCATTCCAAAGAAGGTTTACGATTAGACTTGGCGCAGTCTTGTAGATACAGATTGATTAGGGTTTGGTAGGGAATTCCAGTTTCATCAGCCAAGGCTTTAAAATAGCCAATGACGTCTTCCTCTAAACGAATCGTGATTTGTTTTTTTAGGTTTTTGACGTAAGGATTCGGTACAGAATTAGAAAAATCGTATTCATCTCTCATACTAAAAACTCCTTGTATTGACGACGTTCATCTTTTGTGGTGTTTTCGGAAGTTATAGTCCGCCTTACGCGGATCCCACTCAAAATCAATCTCGTCCATACATACATTGTAGTTACAGAGGGGACGATCGGCAACCTGGGAGACCCATTGATTCGATCGCATTCCCATCCCACCTAGAACGATCGACCCAGTTAGTGATCACCCACTCATTCGTCAGTGCAGTAGAAATCCGATCGACCGTGCCGCTTTCGGTGTCGCGTCGGGAAGATGTGGAGCATTTACGATCGATCGCTAAGGAGCGGTTTGTGAGTGTGAGGTAGGAAAAGATATTTCAAATCGATCGAGAATAGTCCTTCTGACGATTTGGCACTTCTAAATTCAAACTCTGGAACTTTAGATACTTTTGAATTTAGAAGTGTTGAAGACGATCAGTTGGTCATTTATAAATCAATTTTTAGCACTAGAGATAGCGCTTGAGTAATCGATCGCATCGTCATAACATCAACAGTTCCCAATTGCCGAATAAGACGTTGTTGGGAGACTGATCTCACTTGAAAGGTGTCAGCGGCTGAAGTTTTAGTCAGTTGGTTTACAGGTGAGGGCGCGAGACGAACCATCCAGGGGACTTCTGCGAAGGCATTATTCCATCCTGTGATCGGGACAATGACTCTTAACCGAAGTGTTCCAATGTCATCGCTGTTGACAATAATGGCAGGACGAATTTTGCTAAGTTCGTCACCAAGAGTGGGGTTGGCATTGTACAGCCAGATTTCACCTCTACGCATAGTCTTGGTACTCTTGGAAATCTTCTGGATCTTCGTCAGTCCATTGAGTCAGTTCGCTTCCAGGTTCATAGAAGGAATGCATTCGATCGGCAGCTTGGACTAGGCTTAGGTGTTTTGAGGGCGTAATTGTTTGACGCAGGAGACGAGAAGCCGCTTCGATGACTTCTAGGGTTTCTTCTGGGGTGAAGTGTTCTAGGGCTGCGAGGACTTCGATTTTACTCATGAGTGTGGACGATTTCTCATCGGTAAACTGATACGTCTATTCTAATGTAAAACCAGATCCGATCGCAGATACCCTTCGATCGAATTCAATTGAATTGCCATACGGTTAGCATAGCCTGATCGACCGTTCCCCTTTCAGTATCACGTCGGGAAGATGTGGAGTATTTACGATCGATCGCGAAAGAGCGGTTTGTGAGTGTGAGGTAGGGGCGATCGGGCTGAGTTCCTCTTCTTGGGGAGAGGAACTTTGAATTGGAGAGTAGAGGCGATTGTATTGAATAATTCAAAGTGGAGCCAAATCAGTATCCAAGGATGAACTTGAATTCTCAGGTGACTACATCCTCGGTAGTAGATATGAAATGTAAGGTTGCTAAATATTTTCGATATAGGAATCGACTATGTCCCATGTGCTTAGGAAGAGAGTTTTCCTATCCTCTGACGTCATGTCAATAACATCACCGTGCCGTACAGCATCGGCTGACTCTTTTATAGCTCTAATAACTTCTTCTTTACACTGAGCTATTTCTCTTAGTTTCTTCCATTGCATCGATTTGTTCTCTGGTGGGATTTGGAATTTTATTATGCAGTGTTGCCGTAACGATTCAATTGCTCTATAGCAATAGAATCCTGTGTCATCAGGACTTTTCATGGCCATAACAAGATCATTGAAGCATCGATGTAATAAACGGCCTTCCATTCCAAAGGTTTTTTCTCGGATAGCTGTGATCCTTTCCTCAAAATCAATAGACTTATTTCGTTCTGCAATGCACGGAATATCAATTCCAAAGACTTGATCTATGCCCAGTTCATGGTGAAGTACACGTCGTATTTCAACTTCATAAGCATATCCTTTCAAATACCCTATAACGGCAACTTGATTTTGAAGTATGCTTTTCACAATATTTCTTAGATCATAAATATTCCATTCCACATCAGAGTCGATCCAGACAGCAATTTGATTTAGTAAGATGCTAACGCGTGCCACAGCAATAGCATCTGAGGTGAAATGCTTGAAGCCTACTTCAAATTGAAGTGTCAGTTGCGCTCGCTCAGGAAGAATAAGTCCTTCATAAAGATACGGTGTCATCACAAGCCCTTATGAATCATTTTATGAGTACAATCGTATCATCAGCCGCATTGAGTTGATTTTGAACAAATCTAAAATTTGGTGAACGAGTGTTGCGGAGATCGATCGCACCCCTTGCAATGTCGCGTCGGATGGGAGCTACGATCGACTTCAGCTTTGTGCCGATTCGTTGATTTGTTGCTGAAGCTGCTGGACCTCTTCGATCGATAAACCAGTACAAGAGGCAATGATATCGATCGATACCCCTGCTCTCAGACAATTGAGCGCGATCGTCCGACTGCTTTCTTCTTGAGCTTCTCTTACGATCGATCGGTAAACGGTGGATTCTTGCATGATGTGCCTTCCGGTGTCGGGTGTGTGGCGTTTACGATCGATCGTTGCAGCTTGTTAGTGTGAAGCAGCGTCTGACTGCTGTTGGAGTTGTTGCACTTCTTCGATCGATAAGCCTGTAGAAAAAGCAATAATATCGATCGCTACTCCTCTACGTAAGAGATTGAGCGCGATCGATCGTTTTTCCTTTCTCCGCTCATCTCGTGCGATTGAACGATACACAGTGGATTCTTGCATGATATCTCTCCGCAGTATGCGATAAATAACTTCATTGTCTAATCTCAAACCAGCTAAAATCCCTGACGCTGCCATTAGATTTACCTTTGTCACAGGATCATCAACCGGATCGTCTTTTTGAATTTTACATTGACATCTCTAGCTAGCTATCGACGCTCTTGCGCATGATTTGGTGTCGCTGCCAATACTGACCTAGAGCGCCCCTAAGCTGTGGTTCTTGTTTACCAATTCCGGCTAGGGACACTTTCGTCGTCTTGGCCCCAAACCGCCCTTTTTCCGGGTGAGTAATTACCAGACTATCGCTACCCCACTCTCCCGACTTGTAGGTCATGTCAGCCACTTGATCCCATGATAGGAGTGCAGACTCTTTAGGCAGCATCAGACCCTCATAGCTGATCACCAGTGGTCGATCGCCTTTCAGTACAAATTCCACAGGGGGGAAATATTTGAGGACAATGGCGCGTTCGGCTTCCGTCGCAGGCAAGTACTGGTAGGCAAGTTGCTGTTCATGGGCGGTTGCAAACTGTTGCTCGTAAACCGACCATAAGCTTTGTTCAATGGTATCGGCATTTTGAATATCAGAGATCCAGGTGGATTGAACCGATCGGGTGACGATGTGGCGATAGTCCGATGCGCTGACTTCATAGCCAACATTGCGCATCCGATCGCTCAGGGCAGGGTGAGAATCAAAGGGATGAGGAATACTGGACGCCTGCATGGCATCGAGAAATTCGGCGGATTCGGCGTAGGGTAAGAGACCATGGGCAATGCGATCGGCAATCCCAATCTGGGCATTGTGCGGACCTGTTTCGGCAAATAGGCGTTCTTCAATGACGTTGCGGTAATGGGCATAGGCTCCTATTTTGATCAAAGCCCGAATGATGCCCTGAGATGAAACCAATGTTGCCGCCGCACGATCGGCAATGAACTCCCGATCGCGGCTATCCCGCTTCAGCGCAAACTCGAAAATCACACGGTACAAGCGCAGCACATAAAATACCAAGATCGTCGTTCCAGCCTCTTGCATCATGGCGCAATAGAAATCATATTGAACTAGCTTCGGTCCGAGCATGGCGCTATTCGTCGTGTCTCCGCCGCGAAAGTGTGCCAGCTCATGCATCAGGACGGCATTGGACTCCTCCCGATCGAGCAAACGTAGCAAAGGTAGGCTGACAAATAGCGATCGTCCGTTTAAGACTCGTTCCTGAACACGCAGAGGGGATTCCGTGACAAAGAAGTTGGTATCAATCCCCGCAATAATATGATCGGGCGGTGTCGTCCCAGCTTTTGCGGACAGATCTCGAATTCGTGCCCAAAGTTCTGAGGCATTGCTTGCATCGATCGTTTCGCCTTCAACGTTCATCGTCTGTGGGACAGGTTTGAAAATACAGACGATCGTATAAAACACACCCAAGGCTGCAAGAATCGCGGCAATGCCAATTAACTTTGGATAATAGACATTACCGAAAAATGCAGTCAGCCAGAATGCCAACCAAACTAGCAATACCCCTTGCACCAAAACTTCCAAGGCACAGAACGCGGTGAGGAGTCGCCAGCCAATTACGAAACTCACGTACTGAGTCCGACGGTTTCTAAAAGCAGCGATCGCCAAAGCACAAATCACCGCCAGTATGCCAACACCCGAAATGAGCGCCAACCCCGAGACCTGACCCACCACCTGAAACTGCCACAACGTTGTAAACGGTTCCGCATCCAGTCTGGCCGCCGCTGGGGGAAGGGCATGGCGGATAAAGGACCATGCAATCAGGGGGACTAGGAAGAGCGACATCAAAGCCGCAAGGACGATCGTGGCTAAATCTTTGATTAGGGGTTGGGTGGATGGCATCACTCAGATCTCTCTCGTTTTGTTAGGGTTCAGTCCTACATTTAGAAATCAGTATTCCCAACCAGCCGCCCTATCTCTAACCTCAGGACTATACGTACGACTTTAGAGAGGCGATCGAGTCTATCCAAAGCTTTTCTACGATCGCTTAGAGGTAGATCTAAAGACAGGTTTTGCGATTGTACTATTCCTATGGACCTATTTAAATTCATTCATTTCTGCATTGACCTCAGCATTACGAAAGACATTTTGAGCGGTTTAAACAATCAATACGCAAACTTAGTGCAATATAAATCACTGGTAAATACACTTAGTTTTTATGGTCACTCTAAAAACCCGATGACATGATGAATACATGAAAACACGGAGACAACAGACTGAAGTTTGACCGCGTTCCTAATGCAGTCTCCACTGGAGAATCCAGATCTACACTCATTCATTTTATTGCGAGTTTTTCCATGAACGTTAAAGCATTCTTTCTTGTTGCTAGCACTGTTGCACTTTCTACTACGATCGCAAATCCCGCTCAAGCCGTAGACTTCGGCACATCATGGGATAGCAACTGCGTCGGCGGTCAAGGGGCTAGCTCCTGCTCATTGCAAAATATTCTCAATAGCATCACGACCGCAGGTCCACATATCGACACAACCAAGGATAGCGGCATTCAAACCTTTAGCAATGCAGGCAACAGCACCGCAGGCAGCTATCTCTTCTCTGTTGCTGGCTATGCGCCCCACAACACCTTTGGTATTTACAAACTCGGCGATCCCAATACTAAAATTGAATTGTTTGGGGGTGTGACCTCTGGAATTACGCAGGGGGCGGGGACGTTGGTTAATTTCCTGGCGGACGGTTCTGTGAAAGTGGGATCGAATACTGTCAAAAACTTTGGTTCGCAGTTTGGTTTTTATCTCGATCGCAAAGGTCCCGATCCGCTAACGGTTTATTCTGAAAATGCTCGCAATGACAAAGGTGCGCAGCAAGTGGTCGCCTACAGCGGCAATGGTCAAACCCAATTGAATATTGGTGGTAAAAACACGTTGTTCAGTAAGGATTCTGTTCTGTTGGGTTTTGAAGATTTGCGCTTGGCGGGTAGCGATCAGGACTATAACGATTTGACGGTGTTGGTGTCTGGTGTGCGCAGTGGTGTAACGGCTGTGCCTGAACCGACGGCATTACTGGGTTTGGCTGCGATCGGTGGAGCCTTCGCCGCTCGTCGTCGTAAGCTCGCTCAGTAGATATCATTATGACCCATGGATTGCTAAAGACCTGATTTGGGACTTTGGCAATCCATGGATGGAATGGGAAAACCGATCGATAGAAAGGAGCATTTTGAAGTCAGGATTCTTCCGGCGACCCTTTAGAGCACCATATCATACTCATCGGTTAGATGAGCTTAAAGCTCTGGTAAGTGATAGTATCTTTGGGTTATCTGAGTGGTGACGCTCGTTCGTTAGGCTGCTATCAAATATTCTGGAGACCTGGGATTTCCGGGCTTGGATCAAGGTTCGATTCGATCAAACGTCCCCTGTAAGCACTCCTTCATTTTCTCATATATCAAATCGGATTGCTGTACTATGCCTTGTGCTGTGCCTACAAAACTTTACCAATGAATAGTGAATGGCAACTCTGGTCTGAGGTCAATACATGTCCCTTCAGATTCTCCATCAAATCCCAGTTCGAGCCAATAAGCCTCTCCAAAGCGTAACTTCAGGTGACTCGTTTTTATCACCGATCGCAGTTCCAGTGATGGCTGATCTGCCATGGGACTCACCAGTTCAATGCGTGTGATTTCCCGTAGCCCGATCGGATGGACAAAGGGTTGTCTTTTTTCGATCGGCTGTTGATCCGGGCGTGTGCCAAAAGGCGTTTGAAACAACATCGGTTCCGCTAAGATTTCGCTATTATTGCCAATCGCAATACTGAGGTTTTCTGGCAAATAGGGCGGATGGTAGTCCCAATGCTCAAAGGCGATCGAACCCAAAGATTCGGCAGTGGGGCGCAGACAAATACCAAAGGGACAGATACCAGCGTTCCGATCGCGCCAGCGTTCCCAGAGATGGGTTCTTTGGATTACGGCAGACTGGGCTTCTGCGGGGTCATGAATCCAGAGGAATTCCAACATCGCATTGTGAAAAAAGAAACATCGATTGGTGGTGCCTTGTCCCGGATGCACTCTAGAGCGACCTTCGACAAACCCAAGCGAGAGGAGTCGATCGGCGGCACTGGCCCCCTGGTCCGTCATGATAAAAAAATGATCTAGTTCAAAAGCCATGGAACGTCACCTTGAGATTGACTACTCAGTCCGATCGACATAATCGTTATTCCAGATTCTAACGTCTTGTCGCCCGATTGACAGCCTACAATGGGGAAGCAACACTGGATGATAAACTGCAATGGAACGATTTAACCTGGTTATCTTCAGACAGTTTTGGTCGATCGCAAATTCCTACTGGTCTAGTGAAGAAAAGTGGCGGGCAAGAGGCTCACTGCTGTTGGTGATTCTTTTGTCGCTGGGCTATACGGGGCTGAGCGTGCTGCTCAATAATCAGCGAGGGGAATTGATTTCTGCCCTGTCTGCCCAGGATGAAGCTCGGTTTTGGCAGACGATTATGATTTTTACAGGGACATTGGTGGTTTATGCGCCATTGTATGCGGGGTATGTGTATTTGCGGGATAACCTGGGGTTGCATTGGCGCAGTTGGTTGACGAAGTATTCCCTCGATCGCTACTTTGAAAATCGCGCATTTTATCACTTGAATCATTCTGATATTGATAATCCCGATCAACGGATTTCAGAAGATATCAAAAACTTTACGCAAGAATCGCTCACGCTATTACTAGCTGTGGTGGATTCACTATTAGCGATCGTTGCCTTCAGTAGTGTGCTGTGGGGGATTTCTCAGCCATTGATTATATTTTTAGTCGTCTATGCCTTGATCGGGACTTTGACGACGATTGGTGTTTTTGGCAAACCGTTAATGAAGGTGAACTTTGACCAGCTTAAGAAAGAGGCTGATTTTCGATTTAGCTTGGTGCGGGTGCGGGAGAATGCCGAGGCGATCGCCTTTTACCAAGGAGAGGAATGCGAATCCGATCGGATTAAAGGCAGGTTTGTTGAGGTGTTTAATAATTTTAAACGGTTGATTATTTGGGAACTCAATCTCAATGTTTTGACCAATGCCTATGAATTTATTCCGTTCATTTTGCCCGCGATCGTCGTGGCACCGGGCATCTTTGCCGGGGAGTTAGAGGTCGGGAAAGTCACAGAAGCACAAGGGGCCTTTATTCGCGTCTTTTTCTCACTGAACTTGATTGTGGCACGCTTTCAGTCTTTGACCAGTTTCGGTGCAGGTGTGGAGCGGCTGTATACTTTCCTCGATTCGCTTGAAAACGATCCTTTGAATCCTGCAACGCAAAACAAAACTGAATTGACAACGATTACGATCGCCCCTGCAACAGATGAACCCGCCGCCGCTCGCCTTGCCCTCGAACACCTCACGCTTCAGACCCCGAACCGTGAACGGACCTTGGTGCAGGATTTATCGATCGAACTGAAGCCGGGGGAAGGGTTGCTGGTGCGGGGAACGAGTGGCTGCGGCAAGAGTTCATTGCTGCGGGCGATCGTTGGGTTGTGGGATGCGGGAGAGGGGACGATCGTTCGTCCGCCGTTGGAGCAAATGCTGTTTTTGCCGCAGCGACCCTATATGATTTTGGGGACGTTGCGGGATCAATTGTTGTATCCGGGGATGGATGAGATGATCGAAGATGCGCAACTTCGGGAGATCTTGATTCAGGTCAATTTACCCGATCTAGAAGAGCGTCATGAGGGTTTTGACAGTGAGAAAAATTGGGCAGAAGTGCTGTCTCTCGGGGAACAGCAGCGTTTGATTTTTGCGCGGTTACTGCTGAATAAACCGAAGTATGCCATTTTGGATGAAGCAACGAGTGCGCTGGATTCTAAAAATGAAAAGCGGCTTTACGAACAACTTCAGCAATCAGGCATGACCTTTTTGAGTATTGGGCATCGAGAAAGTCTGGTCAACTATCATCAATCAATTTTGGATTTGGCGGTTTTGGATTTGGCCGTCGATGTAGACCAATCCTCAGCGATCGACGGATCTTCAATGTAACTTTACGGTGCTTCCTGGGTATTGAGGGGATCAGTTGGGCGACAACGTTTTTTCTAACTCGGTTAAATTGACCAATTGCATCAAGCGTTCCCATTCTGTGGCTTGACGCCGATCGATCGTGGTGTTGATTGCATCAAGCCAGAGATTGTTGCTGATATAAAACTCGACTTGTTCGCGGGAGTTCGCGGGGATCTGGGCTAATTTGTGACTATTCGTGCTATCGAGCGTCACGCGACGGAGGCTGCCTTCTAGCTCGATTGGGGGCTGGGGTGCGTTTTTAGCGTCGGTTTTTGAGGTGCTGCAATCGATCGAAAGAAACCATTGATAGGACTGGTTAACTTGTAGTGGGGTGGATTCGGGGAGTGCAATGTTCAGCAGGCCCGAGGTCTGGGGGAGAGGGACTGTGATGGCATTTGCGATCGGTTTACCATTCTGTTGGAGCGTGAATTTAGCCGACAGATTTGTGCCATTGTAGGGGCTGTAAAACCAGAAGGTGGGCCGATCGGACAGGGTCTTGGCTTCTGATAAAGGGACGATCGCCGTGACGCCTGTTTCCACTGAGGGACATTGGCCTCGACTGCCGCCCGCGATTCGAGGATCGCGGGTTCTTACGGTTTTTGGAACCTTTAGAGGGCGTTTTTTAGGCGTTGAAGCGATGAGTTGCGACTGGGTTAGCTGTGGTAATGTCGTGCTGATTGCGGATGGGACTGCTAAGGCGTTAGCGATCGTCAGAGTGAATGCGATCGCTAATGTAGTGGTTTTTGAATAGTGAATGCGTTGCATAATAGTTAGTCCTGCTGATCTGACGGGCTTAGTGAGTTCTGAGAATTGAATTTTAACGAGGATTTTAAGAAGTTGGGCTGGGTCGTGATGGATAAGATGCTGCTGGTCAGGACGATCGTGATCACGCTGGGAATCCAGGGAATCCAAGCGCCTTGGAGGATCATGCCATAGCAGACGAGTGCGGTACCACTTGATAATAGACCGATCGTGAGTGCAGCACGGGTCCAGATTTGGCTCACTTTTTGGGGCTGTCCGAAGCCTAGGAGTAGCGCCGTGGCCCAAGCACTGAGCAGTATCCAAGCCATTTCCGCCACTTCAGGAACACTCCACAGGAGCGATCGATTGGTTTCCACAGCGCTGAGAATCTGGCTCACCATATGGGCATGAATCACAACGCCCGGTAGACTACCATAGGGCGTCGCGGAATAGTCGTTAATTCCTTTCCCTGTGTAGCCAATCAAAACAATCCTATTTTTAATGGAACTTGTAGGCACTTCTCCATTGAGCAGTTGGCGGAGGGTAACTTGGTCAAAGGCTTGTGCAGAGGGTTGTGTAGAAGTCGGTACAGCGGCGCGGTAATTGAGCAAAATTTGATTTCCTCCTGTGTCAATGCCGGAGTAGCCTCCCGATCGGTTATGGATCTGTCTAAACACCTGTGAACCCAATTTCAAATCACCCTCCGGCGTAAAGCTCCATTCAAATCCTGCATTGCTCAAATAGGTCGCCGCTAACTGAACACTAAAGGCATAGTTGGCCACGCAAGGGGATGCGGATTCAGGGTCCATAAAGAGGAGATGCCGCCGGACTACCCCATCGGGATCGGCGACAAAATCCGAAAACCCCAGCCGATCGACATCGATGCCAGGGGGCGGTTTGACGCCGGGATTTTCATTTTGGGTGTCACTGCTGCGGCAAATGGCAATCAGGTTGGGGAGGGTTTGGAATTGTTTTACGATCGTGGGTTGGTCATTGATGGGAAAATCTCGATAGATATCCAATCCAATGAGGCTCGGCTCGGCCATCGTGAGCTTTTTTAAAAGTTTCTCTAGGGCTGCATTGGAGATTGATCCACGTCCTCGCTGCTGAATTTTAAAGGTATCTTTTTCAGCTTCGTCGAGTTTGATATCCGTGTTGTCAATTCCGACGATTAGCAATCGTGAATCTGGTGCTTCTGACGGGCGCGATCGCAGGACTAGATCCAATGCTTTTAATTCCAAGGGTTGTAACCAACCTAGTTCTCTTACTGCAATCACACTGGTTGCAACTATTGTGCCTACGGCCAGTGATTTAAGAAGTTTGGGAAGTTTGGGAAGTTTGAATTTAGAGGTGGGTTGAGCAGTTGACGATCGGGCGGTTAAACGTTGCCAGGTCAGCGCTCTGGACGCTGGGATTTGGTAGAGAATCGGCAGCCAAGTGGCACAGGGATAATGATTTTCTAAACTTTGCAGTTGTTCTCGGGCTTGGCGGACAGATTGATGGAGGGAATGACCCTGGGAGAAGGTCTGTAGAAAATAGGTCAGAAAGGTCTGCGCCACGGCATCCGGGACCGATTCACGCATGACAATGAGATTTGGAATGTGTAAATCCGATAAGGCATGAGCCAGTCCTAGGCCATCACAAGAATTAAAAATAGCGAGTTGCAATCCTCCGTCGATCGCATGACGCAGAGCATACTTCAGATCCGCGATCGACAGACTCTCCTCCTCATTGATCGCAATCTCTCCAGATTTGAGACCAGTGCCACTCCGACTATGCCCCGCAAAAAACAAAATTCGCCAAGGCTGTTGCCAAAGTTCGTCCATGAGATCTTTGCGTTCGGGTGTAGACAAATACTTGACGCTTGTGCCTGCGATCGTTGAAAGGGTGGCTCGATCGTTCATCGTATCAATGCCATCACTATTTCCCAGAATGGCCAAAATATTGACATCCGGCGAGACTGCCGTTTTAACCGTCGTTTTGACATCTGGTGAGACGGAACTCTGGGTATCGTAATTGGACGAACTCAGGGCCAACTCAGCCTTGGGATAGGTTGAAAATAGCTCCCAGAGGTGCCAGGGGAGTTTTTGAAGTTGGCGATCGTCGGTTTGAAGCAAAACATCCAGATCATCCGTTGGGCTGATTTTGGCGAGCCAGGTATGCCAAATGGGCAGAAAGCTGGGCGATCGGAGCCATTGGTTCAGAGCTTCACCGACGACTTTCCCCGCCTGCTGGCAATCGTCAGGACTGCTATTGGAAGAGGCTTTTGGAAGGCAGATGGGGCGGGATGGGGTTTGGCTGAGAAGGTTAAGGTAGTGCGATCGCCATTGCTCATAAGCGCGAGGCAGCGCGAGGTTGGGCGGAAGTTTTCCTGTGATGTTTGTGTGGATGGGCGCACCCATATCGCCGATGCGTAGGGTAATGCTAAACCCTTGCTCGAAGCTGCCGTCATTAAATTCTAGCGTTGCAATTTTGCCCATGGCTTCGCCAATCTGGACCCAGAAGTCTGGATCACTTTTAATAATAGTATGTGAATATACGGATGGATTGGCAAGGGGAGTCGTGGGCGATCGATGCAGTCAAGAAAAGATGTAGTGGAAATATTTTCGACGTTTTTGCGCCTTGAAGCCGATCGTCCGGCGGGGTGGCTTGTGGACGGTCGCTTGCGGCGACGGATGACCGAGATGCAGGACCTAATCCCCGATCGCTCTAGCCGGGATTGGTCGCTGTATTGGCATGAAGTCTGGCAGACGGATCAAGCTTCCGGCGCAGAACCCCATCTCACGGCCTATCTTCAAGAAACCTGCTACTGGGTCGCCCGACGCATCGCCACAAATCAGCGAAATCTGAGTTGGCTAGCGGATTTTTTTCAAATTGCGATCGTCCGAGTCCCCAGGCTGCTGCACTATTTCAAACCAGAGTATAGTTCCAGCCTCAAGAAATACGCTGAATTGGGATTTGAAAATAGCCTCAAAGATTGGCTCAGAGTGCAGCAGCAGGTGGAAGTCTGTAGTGACTGGACGTTGCTCCATCGGCTCAGTCGAAGGCGCTTGCAGAACGCTTTAACGCAGTCAGGCAGGACTGCCACGGCCATTGCCCAGTACACCCTCGCCTGGGACTGCTATCAAGAACTCACGGCTACTCTCAAAGCTAACGCTCGTCCGATGGATGACACTTGGAGTGCGATCGCCGATGCCTACAATGCCGATCGGCTGGCTCAAGTGGGACCCGGAACCCCGATCGCCACCGCCGCCGAGCTTGAACAATGGCTCCTCACCTGCGCCACCGCCGTCCGCCAATTTCTAAAACCTGCGATTCTGTCTGCCGATGCCCCTTTTTCCGATGAGTCGTCATTTCATCCCCTAGATTTCATCGCAGATCCCCATCCATCTCCGATCGATCAATGGATCATCCAGGATGAAGAAACCCTCCGATCGCAGCAACATCAACAGTTACAAGCTGTATTAGCGGAGACGATCGCGAGTCTGAGTGAACCGGAAAAGAATCTTCTACAGGATTACTACAGCGGTCAAATGACCCAAGTAGATATGGCCAAAAAGCTGGGGATTCAACAATATCAAGTCTCTCGGCAGCTTGAACGGGTTCGCCGATCGATCTTGAAAAAAATAATCCTGTGGGTTCAGAAAAATCTGCATACTTCACCCACGCCCTCAGTAGTGGAGTCCATGAGTCACAGCTTAGAGGTTTGGTTGAAGGATTATGGGAGAGTACCGTCATGAGTTTTAATCGCATTGTTTTGGACTATCCCAGCAATCCAACCCCTACGGCAGCATCAATGCCTGGTGCGATCGTTCGATCGCATCTCAATCAAGCCTGCACCCAAGCCTTCATGGATTGGGTCAGCGCCGAATTTGACTGTAGTTCCCAACCGTTTCCAAACGCCGCGACCTTGCCAAGTATTTGGGAGGTGGTGAATGGGACAGCGGTGATTTTAAAATCAGGAACGGCATCATTAAAAGTGGTGTTAATTCCAACGATCGCGATCGGCCTGGACGAATTGCGCGTCCCTCAAGAATGGATTGATATTCCCGAATGGACCGCAGACTATTACATTGCAATGCAGACGGATTCAGAAATCGAACTAGTCGGCTATGCCAGTCATCAGGACTTAAAAACAACAGGCCGTTTTGATCCAATCGATCGGACTTACACCTTAGAACTGGACAACATTGGACAAGATTTAACAAGCCTCTTCCTCTCCTGGCAACTTGCATCCTTACCGATCACCCAAGCCCCGATCGCCGCACTCCCCTCATTACCCCAAACCCAAGCCCAAACCTTAATCGATCGGCTCGGCAATCCAAGCGTCACATTTCCACGTCGTGCCATTCCCTTTGTCCAATGGGCGGCGTTAATGTCCCATGGCGGTTGGCGACAGCAGTTGTGCGATCGGAGACAAGGCCGCGAATCACAATCGGTCCAAACCTGGATTCGATCGGGCCTATTCAGCGCTGCGCAATCCTTGGGTTGGCAGCCGAGACAATGTAGTTTAGCGGGATCGCGAAGCCTACAATCGGGCCTTGCAAAACCTTTGACGATCGTTGGAAATCCCTATGAATTACGAGTGTTTCCATTAGATGAATTGAGAGATGAATCCAGTGCAATGACCTGGCGATTTGAATTACGGAGTGCAGTTAACGATCGGATCCCAGCAGGCTTTAAGCTCCGACTGTTAACAGAAGATTTGCAGCCCATGGACCACAACGAAGATGTTGCGGTCGGTGAACCTGAGACTTTATTTATCGATGTGATGTTAGAGGCGGGAGAGGGCTTGGTATGGGAGGTTGAGCCTGCTGCGGAAGCCTTCGATCGGGAAATTCTTCGATTTTGAGATCAATCTAAATATTTGTTTTCCTTAAACTGCATAATGTCCGATCGGATTAGTATGAGATTATTATTCATCAGGGATCAAGAGTAGACCTATGCCATTCAACCGATTGTTCCGCCGCCTGACTTGCTTCACCCTGTTCCTGTTGGGGTCAAGTCAGCTTTCCCAGGTCGCAACCGCTCAGAGTGTCCCGCCTGTCAGTCAGCCCCTCAGTCAGCGAACCCAACGGGCAGTCCTGCGCCAATGTCCCTTTCGCTTTCCGACGAATCAAACCAGTCCCGCTGTAATTTTAAGCCTTCAGCAACAAATCGCAGCCGCTCAAACTGCTGGAGATCTAGCGCAAGTGGCTGGGTTGTTGAATCAATTGGGCAACATTTATCTAGTGTTGGGACAGTATGATCTATCCATTCAGGCTTATCAACGATCGATTGACCTTGCCCGCTCAACCCAGTCGCTGGGCACAGAAGCCGCTTCTTTAGGTGGACTGGGGCACAGCAACGTTGAATTAGGACAATATGTTCAAGCTACAGCTCAATTCAACCGATCGTTTCAAATTCGGCAATCTTTGAACGCAATCTCTCTTACATCCCTGTCCCTCAACAATTTGGGGATTGTCTCCAACTTACAAGGGAAGTTTAGTGTCGCTGACAATTACTATCAACAGGGATTAACCCTTGTCCGCAGCAATGATCCAGCCCAAACCTCATTCCCCAGTCCATTATTACAAGGGAATCAAGGGAATACCCAGTTCTTCACTCAGAATGCCGTAGTTGCCACTGCAACCTACGATCGACTCCTCGCCTTGAGAGCGCTGGATGTCTCCAATGAAGGAGCATTGCTGAATAATCGTGGCTTAGCTTATCAAGCGGTGGGTAAGTTGGATCTGGCCTTACAGTCCTATGACCTGGCATTGCAAAAGCTAGAACCCCCCAATAATCGCAGTTGTCAATGGAAGACCTTAAGCAATCGTGGACGGTTACTCGTGCAGCAAGGTCAATCGGCAGCAGCGATCGTCGCCTATCGCAAAGCAACCGATATCACCACTCAAATCTGGCGGGATTCCATTTTAAAACTCTCACCTGAGCAGAGAGCCTCCTATCGCAAAATGATTCGCCCTATTTATACAGAATTCGCTGTTCTGCTGATAGGACAAGGAAAATTTGAGGAAGCAGATCTCCTGCTAGCCACGTTGAGACGTTCCACATAAATCATTTTTTTGGTTTCTGGCGCAGCAACCTGCATAGTCTTCCAGACTCGCAGTAGGAACAGTACAGATGGAGAAAAGCCAGTCGTTATCTGCTTTCCTCCACTGTTCATCGTTCCTACTGTCAGGTCAAACCAATGGTATTCTCAACGGTCTCAGAGCGCCCTCTCTCTACTAGTCTCGGCGGAAACCCAGTTGATGTCGCCAGTCTCACTACATCGTTGCAATCTGAATTCATAGCCAATTCTGCGAGTCCGCTATCTGTCTCGTCCGGTGTTAGAGTGACCACCACGGATTTTATTGGAGACTCCTTACGGACAGCGCATAATATCGGCGATATCAATGCCTCAATGTATCGGTATTCCGATCGGGTCAGCACGATCGATCCCCAAGATTTTTATCGCTTTCAACTCAACACAGCGGGCAGCATTAGCATTGGTTTAACTGGATTGAGTGCGGATGCTGATCTTTATTTGCTCGATAGTAATGGTCTCACCACAGCTCTATCCATTGGTTCTGGAAGCCGAAATGAATCGATTGATCGATTCCTCTCAGCAGGCGTCTATTACGTGAATATTCGATCGTTTTTGGGTTCACAAAATACAGCTTACAGCCTGAGCATCAATGCGGGTGGTACTGCTATAGAACCGGGAGAAACGATCGCCACCGCTCGAAATTTAGGAAATCTTAGCCGAGATTCTTGGACCGTTGAAGACTCCGTTGGACGATCGGATTTAAATGATTATTACCGCTTTGATCTCAGTGAAAATAGTAACTTTCACTTGAGCTTGACGGGTTTGAGCAATGACGTTGATGTGGCTTTGTACGATCGAGCAGGTCGATTTGTTGCAAGTTCCTTGAATGCAGGGAGCCGATCGGAAGCGATCGATCGGTATTTGGAAGCGGGGTCCTACTCGGTTCGGGTGTATTCATGGCTGGGGAGTAGCAGTAACTATACGATTCGAGCTTACAGTGATACGCCGTCCTACTCTGGAACTCGGACCCTCACAGGAACACTGGGAGCCGATAGTTTTGACGTGATTGGCAACTTTACTCGCACCATTATTTCGGGGAATGGGAATGTAGATTTTGGTCTGGAACGGTTTGATACCTTGGACCTCTCCAGTTTAAGTTCAACAAGCGTAAGATTCAATCTTGCCAACACAACAGGCAGCGGTGTTTTTTATGATCCGGGGAATGGCACTCGGGTGTTTGATTCCATTCTCTTGAGTGATGGTCGTCAGGTTTTATTTGAAGGGATCGATCGGATTCACTTTAGCGATCGGTGTATTGATCTAGCTATCACTCCCAATGACCCGCGCTTCGCTCAGCAGTGGAATCTCGGTATGATGAATGTCCAGAATGCATGGCGTTTTACAACCGGGTCAAATCAAGTCTTAATCGGTGTAGAAGATACCGGACTGGCATTGAGTTCTAACGGTACGATTGCGGAGGATCTGCGCTGGTCTTGGTTTGATATCGGCAATGATTATGATGACGATTTTGGTGATCTAGCCGCCTCCCATGGAACATTTGTCCAGAGTGTGATTGCGTCGATTAGTAATAATGGAACGGGCATGAGTGGCATTAACTGGAATTCTGAAACCTATGTCATGGACGTATTGGGTGATGATATCGGAGACTACTCATTGGCGCAGGCGACCCGGGTGATGGCGGACTATGCCACCCAGCGTGGACAGCGATTGGTGATCAATATGAGCCTTGGAACGAGTGGATTCAATCAAACGGGTCTGAATCCTGAGTTTGAAGCCGTGGTTGCCGCTAATCCGAATGTATTATTTGTCATTGCGGCGGGAAATAACGGGGCGATCGGAAGGGAAGGGTTAGCCTATCCCGCGACTTTGGCCCGATCGTATCGCAATGTCATGGCGATCGGCGCATCCTGGGGACGATCGGATGCCTATGGTGCGACGAGAACGCCAGGGACCCGCATTGAGTATCCAGCGGACCGTTATCCTGGTCGTCCCTGGGGATCCCAGTATGGTGATGGCTTAACGCTGATGGGTCCCTCTGAGGTCGTTGCGCGGGAAGCAGAGCGATCCGATCGGGGCAATGTGGAATTCAGCTACACCACGACATTTGATGGGACGTCGGCTGCGGCACCGAATGTGACGGGCGTGGCCTCTCTGGTCTGGAGTGCGAACGCTAATTTGTCAGCGACGCAGGTGAGAGAGATTATGTCTCAGACCGCGACTGACCTAGGTGCTGCGGGTTACGATCGCTACTACGGGAACGGTTTCGTCAATGCGGATGCGGCAGTACGACGGGCGATCGCGATCGGAGCTGGGTATGCCTAATCCCAAATAAACTCGAAGGTTTGGACGATTACGCATGATTTTGCCTGCGCGATCGTCCTATACTTTCAATCAAGTCAGTGTGTTCTCCTAGTTTTACGAATCATAGAAGTTATGTTGCATTCCCAGTTTCAATCTTCTTATATTTCTACGATCGCACTGATATTTGGTTTAACGATCGCTTCTCCTGTCAATGCTGAAATCATTCCTGATCGGACCCTACCTAATAATTCGATTACCGTCCCAAACTGCACAGTCTGCACGATCGAAGGCGGAACAACCCGAGGAAGCAATCTTTTTCACAGTTTCGATCGGTTTTCAGTTCCCACGCTGGGCAGCGCTTACTTCAATAATGCTCCTCAGATTCAAACCATTTTCACCCGCGTAACAGGCAACCAAATCTCGACCATTGACGGGTTGCTTCGGACGAATGGCAATGCCAGTTTGTTTTTAATGAATCCGAACGGAATTGTATTTGGACCCAATGCGAGTTTGAATTTGGGTGGATCGTTTGTTGGAACTACTGCAAATGCGATCGGGTTTGGCCGGAGCGAAACCTTTAGTGCATCTAATCCCGATGTCCCGCCACTGTTGACGATCAACCCTTCAGCATTGATTTTTAATCCAGGGAATCAGGGACGTATTGTCAACCGATCGGTCACACCGTTAGGAATGACTGCACCGGATGGGATTGAACTATATGGATTACAAGTCAAGCCTGGGAAAGGGTTTGCTTTAATCGGCGGAGATGTCGGGATACTGGGTGGGGGCATCAATGCACCGGGTGGACGAGTGGAATTGGGTGGAATTGTTGCACCGGGGACGATCGGCGTGAGTCGAGAACCCGATGGATTTCAATTCCAATTTCCCGCTGGCGTCGATCGGGCAGATGTTGTATTGAATGATGAAGCGCTGATTAATGTGGCATCAGCAGGCGGTGGAATCGTCTCGATCAACGCCCGAAACGTCGAAATCACAGAGAAGAGTTCCCTTCGCGGGGGTCTTGAAACAGGGGCGATCGCCGATCGTCCAGCCGGAGACTTGAGGATTAATGCAACTGGAGTACTCAGAATGAGTCAATTGGGTGCCATTAAAAGTATCTTAAATGCTGGCACCGTTGGCACTGGGGGCAATATTATCGTTCAAGCAGATTCTCTGGCTGTGACCAGTGGTGGACAAATTGCCAATGTCACGGCCTTGAGTCAAGGCAAGACCGGAAATATCTCCATCAATGTGGTGAATACAGCAAGCTTTGACGGTACAGATCCAACTGAAGCGCTGGGTTCAGGAATTACCAGTAGTGCGGCGTTCTCCCTGAGTGATTCAGGAAAAATCAATATCAGCGCAGGTTCACTCTTTGTAACAGGGGGAGCTAATTTTTCGTCATCTTCGATCATTACACAGGGTAGTGCAGGTGACATTACGATGAATGTTCGCGATCGAACGGTTTTTGATGGTGTCAGTAATTCAGGGACCTTACGCAGTGGCACAACGAGTCAAAATCTTTTTGGACTTCTTGGCAATAGTGGAAAAATTCGGATCAATACTGGATCACTCTCTGTACTCAATGGCGCACAGTTAAATACTAGTAAAAGCTACCTCACAGGAGATTCAGGAGACATTGAGATCAATGCCCGTGATTCAGTCCTGGTTAGTGGAACGAGTCAATCAGGATTGCCAAGCTTCATTACCACTAATTTAGGTGAGTTGACAGTCGGAAAAGCGGGAAATATTGATATCAAAACGGGATCGATCGCAGTGACTAATGGTGCAATTATCAACTTGCAAACATCAGGATTAGGAAACAGTGGAAACTTGACGATCGATGCTCGGGGTCAGGTTTTGTTTGAGAGTAGTGGGGATGATCCAAATCGAAGAACGTTTATCTCAACTTCAGCGGTCGAAGGGGCGATCGGGAATAGCGGAAATATTATTATTAGCGGAGATTCTTTACTAATTAAAAATGGTGCAGCCCTTGGTTCAATTAATTCTGCAAGTGGAAACGGCGGTAATATAACACTCAATATTTTTGCGTCGGCTGTTATTGATGGAAAAGGAAGCAGCATTACTAGTAGCGTATTTGGCACAAAAAATAATATTAAATCAGGAAATATCAACATCTTCGCAAAGTCTCTTCAGCTTAAAAATGAAGGAATATTGCTCTCCAGCGGCTTCTTTGGAGGAAGTTCAGGAAACATTACAATAAATGCACAAGATACGGTTGAATTATCCAGTGGTGCTGGACTTTCGACGCTTATATTTGGACAAGGACGAGCAGGGAAAGTCGATATTCGAGCAGGAAACGGGATTGCTCTGAACAATACTTCAATCTCTGCTGGATCGTTCTCCCTAGAAGATGCTTTAATTTTTCTAAGGATGAATGGATACCCTTTAAAAGACATTCCGGCTATATTTTTCCAATCCGGTCAAGGAAGTGCCAATGATATTGAAATTACAGCTCCTTCTTTGCGTCTAGATAACAGCCAAATTTCCACAACGACAACCTCTGGAAATGGCGGCAATATTCAGTTGCAGCTCGATAAATTATTAGTTCTTCGTCGAGAGAGTAGCATTTCAACGTCTGCTGGTCTCTCGCTGAAAGGTGCTGAGCAAGGGGGGAATGGCGGTAATATCAATATTAGAATTCCTGACGGGTTTGTCGTGGCGGTTGCGTCTGAAAATAGTGATATTTTTGCCAATGCGTTTAGTGGGAGTGGTGGCAGAGTGAATGTGACCACGCAAGGACTCTATGGCATTCAATTCCGTCCTCGTCTCACCCCTCTGAGCGATATTACTGCCAGTTCTGAATTGGGGGTGAGTGGCGTCGTAACCCTGAATTCACTGGGTCTGGACCCCAGTAATAGCTTAGTCCAACTCCCCGTGGGACTCATCGATCCATCCAACAAAATCGATCGGCAATGTTCAGCAAGAAGCTCACAACGATCGAGCAGTTTTACCATTACGGGAACAGGCGGCATTCCAGCCAGTCCGATCGAAACGCTTCAGCAGCAGAATGCCTTACTGGACTTGATTCCATTACCACAAGAAGAGCAGGCCACAGCACAACCTACTCAATCCCCGATAACGATGTCATCGCATCCTTCCCTCGAAGAAGCCCAAGGCTGGAACATTGACGATACTGGAGGCATTTGGTTAGTTGCCAGTCACCGATCGCAGCGAAGCCCACTTAATTCTCTGGATTGTCCAGGCAATGCTGTAACGCTAGGAGGTCAATCATGAGGGGTTTTGACTTGCTATGCTGGACTCTATTTGTGGGATTATTTCAAACAATTAATTCAGACTATTCAGCAAACGCTCAAATTATTCCCGATCGGACCTTGCCTGTTAATTCCACTGTAGTAGCGGGCTGTACGACTTGCACGATCGATGGGGGCACCACAAGAGGAAGCAATCTTTTTCATAGCTTCAGCAGTTTTTCGGTTCCCACGCTGGGTAGCGCTTACTTCAATAACGCACCCCAGATTCAAACCATTTTCACCCGCGTAACAGGCAACCAAATCTCAAATATTGACGGGTTACTTCGGACGAATGGCAATGCAAGCTTGTTTTTAATGAATCCGAATGGAATTGTATTTGGACCCAATGCGAGTTTGAATTTAGGTGGATCGTTTGTGGGGACGACTGCAAATGCGATCGGGTTTGGGAAAGAGATCTTTAGTGCTTCTGATCCTGATGCCCTGCCGCTGTTGACGATCGACCCTTCGGCGTTGATTTTTAATGCGGGGAATGTGGGACGAATTATCAACCGATCGGTCACGCCTTTAGTCAATGTCCCAGATGCGATCGATCTGTATGGTTTGCAGGTTGGTATTGGGAAAAGTATTGGGCTGATTGGTGGTGATGTGTTGCTAGAAGGTGGTGGCATCAGTTCGCCCGGTGGACGAATTGAACTCGGTGGTTTATCAGCACCAGGGACGATCGGACTGATACTTCAAAACAATGATTTGCAACTGCAATTTCCCTCAGAAGTTCTGAAATCAAATGTTTTACTAACAAATGAAGCTCGGGTCAGCGTGCCATTTACGGGGGGTGGTTCAGTTGCTATCAATGCTCGAAATCTGGAGATGTCCGGCGGCAGCACCATTCGCGGGGGGCTTGAACTTGGACTAATATCCGATCGTCCGGCAGGAGATATCGTTATAAATGCCGCTGAAAATATTCGCTTAACTGGAAGCAGTACCGAGATTAATAATAATATTCGTCCAGGCAGTGTAGGGAATGCTGGCACGATCGTCCTAAATACTGGTTCTCTATTCGTTAGCGGCAAGGCTGTTTTGCGAAGCGTTACATTTGGGAAAGGGAACTCTGGAACGATCGAAATTAATGCACGAGATTCGATCGTATTTGACAGCAGCTATCTATTGATGGGTGTGCTTTTAGAAGGAGTTGGAAATGGTGGGACAGCGAAGATTAATACTGGTTCACTTTTACTGAGAAACGGTTCAGGCTTTGATATAGGGAGTCAAGGACAAGGTAATGGTGGAAATATTAGCGTTAGGGCAACGGGTGCTGTAGAACTAAGTGGGACAGAGAAGAGTAGAAGTTATATGCTTTCTGGAATTGATGAGAAGGGTATCGGAACTGGAGGTGATATTAGCATTACTGCCGAATCTCTATCGCTTAGAAATGGGCTATTGCAATCTAGCGTCTTTGGATCTGAAAATAATCAAATAAGAGGCCAAGGTAATGCAGGAAACATTGTATTGAATATTCGCGACAAGGTTTCGATCGATGGCTTTGGTACTGGAATAACAAGTTCGCTTGGATTTACTGCCATAGGTAATGCTGGGAAAATAACGCTCAATGCTAGATCATTAGCAATCAGTAATAGAGGTAGAATCACTAGCAATTCCTTTGGAATCGGAAATGCTGGTGATATTAATATTCGAGTTGACAATGATATTGTACTATCCAGTAGTGCCATAGGAAGTAATGTACTTACCCCAACTGGTTTAGAAACTGCGATCGGGAATAGTGGTGAAATTCAGATTCGATCGCAATCCTTAATCCTTAATGAAGCAAGCTTTATTGATGCCTCAATTAGTGGACAAGGCAATGCTGGAAATCTAGAAATTAATGTTAATATACTACAACTCAATAATTCATCTATTGGAACAAATCCAACGAAGGGAGGAAATGGTGGATCAATAAAAATTAATGCCCGTGACAATGTTAATATCCAAGGAAAAGGAGCTTCCATATCAGCTTCTTTATTTTCTGGCAATGGTCGTGGTGGTGATATTCTCATTAACACTCAAGATCTTTCACTCATTGATTCTTTAGGGATTAGTTCCTATGCCCAGGGAAACGGTAACTCAGGTGATATCAAATTGAATATTGGTAGTCGATTACTAATCAATAATAGTCTAATACTGAGTATTGCAGTTCCCAAACTCCAAGCTGATAGCAACGGTAATGGGGGTGACATTAATATCATCACTGGGTCTTTTTTGTTGATCGATGGTGGGCAGTTAAGTTCCTCAACTTATGGAAAAGGAAAAGCAGGAAATATTAACATTGATGCAAGAGAATTTATTCTACTAGCTGGAAACAACCCTAGTTCTATTTCTGTCGAGTCAGGCTCAACTGGGTTGACGGGAAATCTTACGATTACTTCACCACGTCTCACAATTATTGATAAAAGTACTATTAGTGGTAATTCCAGAGCAGTAAATGGCGGAAATATTAAATTGAATTTAGATGCCGTATTACTGTTACGTCGTGGTGGAAATATCACAACCAATGCAGGGACGGCAGAAGCTGGGGGAAATGGAGGAAATATCACCATCAACACACCCAATGGATTTATAGCTTCTGTCCTTTCCGAAAATAGTGATATCTCAGCCAATGCGTACAGTGGTAATGGTGGTAAGGTCACGATCGCAGCCCAAGGTATCTATGGAATTCAATTTCAATCTCAACTAACACCATTCAGTGATATCACGGCCAGTTCGACTTTAGGTGTGAATGGAGTCGTGAATTTAGCAACCCCAGATGTTGATCCGAGTCGAGGACTATCGCAACTCCCCGTGAGCCTCGTAGATCCTGCTAACAAAATCGATCGGCAATGTTCAGCAAAATCCTCACAACGATCGAGCAGTTTTACCATCACCGGAACAGGTGGCATTCCAGCCAGTCCGATCGAAACGCTTCAACAACAAAGCAGTCTGATGGAACTCGTCCCGCTGCCCAGTAACGAACCCGACAGCGATCGCCAAGCTCAAGCGCTGCCGACCTCTAATCAAACCCCATTGATAGAGGCCCAGGCGTTGCGAAGGGATTCGCGGGGGGAACTGTGGCTGGTGGCAAATGCTGAAGGTCAACCAACCAGACCGATCGCACCACCAAACTGTTCTACAATGGCACTTCAGGGGAGTCACTAATCATGAAAATTAAGCTTGAGAATAAGGTCATAACCGCGATCGTTCTGTTTCTATTCACCATCAGTTTAACGATCGGATTTGCCATTGTCCCGACGATCGCTCCTGCATTGTCGATCGTCTCCCAACCCAATGCCCAAAGTTATTTTGAGCAAGGCACCCAGTTTTATCAGAGTGGTCAATATACCGCTGCCGCCCAAGCCTTTCAACAAGCGGCCAAACTCTACCAATCTCAAAATGCACCACTCAAACGATCGGCAGCCCTCAGTAATTTGTCATTAGCCTATCAAAAACTCGGATCTTGGAAAGAAGCCCAGCAAGCGATCGCCGAAAGTTTGCAGAGTTTAGAAACTGTAAAGGGTGACAACCGATCGGTTTTGGCGCAGGCGTTGGAGATTCAGGGCGGACTGCAACTCTCTACGGGGCAGAGCGATCGGGCGTTGGACAGTTGGCAACAGGTCGAAAAACTGTATACCCAAACTGCCGATCGAGCCGGACTTCGCCGCACCCAATTAAACCAAGCCAAGACCTTACAAGTCAAAGGATTCTATCGTCGCGCCTTGGCCATTCTAGAGGCCCTAGAGCCAACTTTAAAAGCAGAACCGGACTCTGTAACCAAAGCCGTGGCCCTTCGATCCCTGGGCGACACGCTTCAACTCACAGGCGATCTAACGCAAGCCGATCGGGTTTTACAATCCAGCCTAGAAATCGCACAACGCCTGAATCTTCCAGAACAGATTAGCGCCGCCCAGTTTAGTTTAGGCAACATCGCCCGATCGCAGCAAGATCCCAAACGTGCGATCGGCTTTTACACCCAAGCCGCCACCACCGCACCGACTCTACTCGCAAAACTACAGGCCAAAATCAACCACTTCAGCCTGCTCAGAGAACCGAAAGATCTCTCCACTGCAATGAACCTATTCCGAGAGATTGAAACTCAACTTCCGCAGCTCAACGTCAGCTACGCCAGCGCCTACGCCCATATCAATCTTGCCCAGACTGTCATCACTCGCCTGCGGGATTGGAAGCTTGATCCTCCAGATAAACGCTTAGTTCAATTGCTAGAACGATCGACCGAAACACTTCTGACCACCGCCACCGAACAATCAAAACAACTCAACGACGAATACCTCCATGCCTACGCCCTAGGAACATTAGGCTATCTGCAAGAAATACAGGATAAGCAATCATTAGCTCAACGATCGACCGAACAAGCCTTATTGATTTCCCAAGCCCTCAATGCATCAGAAAGTACCTATCGCTGGCAATGGCAACTCGGACGACTGCTGAAGGCTCAAGGGAAGATACAGAGCGCAAAGAGCAGCTATGAGGGGGCGATCGACACCTTGCGATCGTTGCGCAGTAATCTGGCCGCCATTAATCGCGACGTGCAGTTTGATTTTCGCGACAGTGTCGAACCTGTCTACCGCGAAACGGTGGCATTGCTATTGGATATTCAAAAAACCAATCCCAGCGATCGAAACCTAGAGCAAGCCAGAACTTTAATCGAACAACTTCAACTCGCAGAACTCGACGACTTCTTTCGAGAAGCCTGTCTCAACGGGACTCAAATTGTTCTAGACCAACTCGTGGACAAAGACAACCCCAGCACGGCCATCATCTATCCCATCATTCTCGATCAACAGATCCAAGTCATCGTCAAAATCCCCAAGCAACCCCTTCAAAGTTACGCCATTAACCAGCCCCACACCACCACCGAAACGTTGCTTAAACAACTGCGATCGCAACTCGTCTCCTCCAGCGATGAAGACTCGACTCAAGAGCTATCGCAACAAGTTTACCAATGGTTAATCCAACCGATCGATCGTCGCTTAGAAACCGCAAAGGTCAACACGTTAGTCTTTGTCTTAGATGGTGAATTTAGAAACTTGCCGATGGCCGCACTCTATGATGGCAAACAGTATCTAATTGAAAAATACGCGGTTGTATTAAGTACAGGATTACAGCTTCTACAGCCCCAACCTCTCAACCCAGACAGTACGCTGAGTGCGGTCATGGCAGGACTCACGGTTCCCCCCGTTGAGTTTCAAGCTCAATATGCCTCCCTCCCCGAAATCAATACTGAATTTAACCTCATCCAACAAACAGGCATCAACACCAAAATCCTCCTAGAACAAGACTTCAATCACAAAAATCTCGCCCAGACGGTCCAATCAAAACCCTCGAAAATCGTTCATTTAGCCACCCATGGAACCTTCAGTTCACGAGCAGATGAGACCTATATTTTGGCATCGGATGGCCCCATCTATGTGAATGAATTAGATACCTTACTCCGCGATCGTGAACAGGTCTCTGCTGATCCGATCGAACTGTTAATCCTCAGCGCCTGCCAGACCGCAGCAGGCGATTCACGGGCCACCCTAGGACTTGCGGGCGTCGCCATCCGGGCAGGCGCACGGAGCACCTTAGCCTCACTTTGGCAGGTGGACGATCGGGCTACAGCTCTATTCATGGGAACCTTTTATCAGGAACTCGTTAACTCAAAAGTTTCCAAAGCCGAGGCTCTCCGTCGCGCCCAAGTTGCGCTGCTGAAACAAGATTTTCAAGACGAAAATCCAGGCTTCGTGCGCCCTCGGTATTGGGCCGCTTACGTATTGATTGGAAATTGGCTTTAAAATGTCTCCTGAATCGGAGCAAGGGACTCAAAAAAGTTCAGTTATGGCTGGATTATGGATTTAGATGATGACTTTTATAACATCCTTAGGACAGGAGTTTCGATCGGGTTCACTCACGATCGAAGCACTCATAAAGCTAAAACTTAAACGCATTGCTGAACAAAACTCTCAACTTTCAGCCTTCATCACCGTGAATGCTGAAAGTGCTCTTCAGCAAGCAAGATATCTGGATGTAGACTTGCGATCGAACGGTGATCGTGGGGATCTTCACGGCATCCCGATCGCGATCAAAGACAATATCGATACAGCAGGACTCTTAACCACGATCGGATCGCAGTATTTTCTCGATCGGATTCCAACGGAGGATGCCGCGATCGTTGAATGTCTGAAAGCGGCGGGTGCGGTGATTATCGGGAAAACCAATTTGAGTGAACTGGCAGCGGATATTTCGGGACGGAATGCGACCTATGGCGACATGCCCAATCCTTGGAATTTGGCGCACTCTGCCGGGGGATCGTCCGGGGGACTGGCGAGTGCGATTGCAGCGAACCTCTGTGTGGCAGGCATTGGGACCGACATGGGTGGGTCCATTCGGGTTCCGGCGAGTTGGACGGGCGTGGTGGGGTTGCGTCCGACGCAGGGGGCTGTGAATGGGGCAGGAGTGTTTCCGCGATCGCCGAGTTTTGATACGGTGGGATTGATGGCGAAAACCGTCGCAGAGGTAGCACTCCTTTGGGACGCGATCGCCCCAGTGCGGCAGGCGAGTTCGACGAGTGCCAATCTGTCTTCTTTGCAGGGATTGCGATTGGGGGTGATTCGGGATTTTACGTTTCGGGATGTTGATCCGGCGGTGGCACAAGCGGTCCATCACGCGATTCAGCAGGCGAAACAATTGGGGGCTGAGGTAATCCCGATCGATTCCCTGTTCCTGAGCCAACTGTTTGATGCCCGCTTGTACTCGACGATCGGGCTGTATGAGTTCTATCAAGTACTGGGGGATGCTTGGGAACGATCGCCGGATGGGTTTGGGTTAAAAGTGCAGCAAGATTTGCAATTTGGGCGTCAGGTTTCGATCGCAGACTATACCAAAGCTCAAACGCTGAGAGATCACCAAATCCAATATTTTCGAGAAATTTTCAAAACCATTGATTTGATTCTCACACCAACGACACCCCGCACGGCACCACTATTGAGTGAACCCGTGATGCAACGCGATCGGAAATTTGTTCAACCCTTTAGCTGGCTGGGATTACCTGCCCTGTCGGTACCCTGTGGAATGAGCCAAGGATTACCGATCGGATTGCAATGGGTGGGCGATCACTATTCAGAAGCACTCCTGTTACAAGCCGCAGGCATCTCAGAATCATGTCCCCCCAGAATATAGCCCTTCGGGCATCTAAGAAAGGGGGCTAGGGGGCGGTTCGCCCGGATCTACCGCGCTAAATAGCCCTCTCTCACCAATGGAAGAACATATCGCCCAACATTTTCGCATTCTTCTAAGTGCGGATAGCCCGATAAAATAAACACCGAAATTCCTAAATCCACGTAGGCTAATAACCGATCGGCAACCTGTTGATAACTACCCACGATCGCCATCCCCGCACCACTCCGCACCACCGAAATCCCCGCCCACAGTCCCGGTTCCACATACCAGTTTTCATCCGCTTGTCCCCGGAATTCCCATTGTCGTCCCTGTCCCACACTTTCGCGTCGGGTGTTGGGAAATTCGGTTCGTCTCGCTGTTTCTAATATTTTAGGATCGACTTTACTGAGCATTTCAGAGGCGGTTGCGATCGCTTCAGCTTCGGTCGATCGGGCGATCAGATTAATTCGTAACCCATAGCGAATCGGTTGCGATCGACCCAGTTTTTTCACCTGTGCATTCACCGTTTGAATCCGATCGCGAATCTGAGCGATCGGCTCTCCCCACATCAAATAGACATCCGCCCAAGCCGCCCCCACCTGCACCGCCATCGCACTCGCCCCACCAAAATAGAACAGTGGACCATTAGGATTGACAGGCAAGGTTTCGAGACGGGTTTGGGTAAGCTTGTGAAACTCGCCGTCGTAATCAAACTTTTTCGTACTGCTCCAAAGTCGCCGACAGATTTCCATAAACTCCTGAGTCCGTCGATAGCGGGCATCATGGTCGAGATAATCGCCGTACATCGCCTGTTCGTCCGGCTTTCCGCCTGTGACAATATTGAGCGAGAGTCGTCCTTGACTAAACCGATCGAGCGTCACCGCCATTTTCGCCAACACAGGCGCAGATACAAACCCCGGACGCACGGCAACCATTGCGCCAATGCGCTGCGTTAAGGTAAGGAATGCTGTGGCTAAAGTCCAGGCTTCAAGTTCGTGATGGGTAAAGCCCATGCCAATTAACACCTGCTGGAACCCAAAGCGCTCTGCCATTTGACCAATTTCAACGGCGTAGCTAAGGCTGGGCGATCGTTCCCAGGTCGGTAATCCCAAGTAAAAGCCATCCCCTGCAACCGGGACACACCAATGGAATTCTAATCGGGGGGATGGCGTTGGCATAATAACCCTGTACTTAGATGGATAATATCTACAGTTTTGAAGTCTACAGTTTTGAAGTCCACAGTAAAGCAGGATTCGTTAGTCAATATCGTCATATTTCCCCTCGTGAATTAGCTTTTCTAAAATGGCTTCACGGACCCATTGTTCTGGATTGTCTTGCTCATTTATGATACTTTGTATTTTTTCAGCTAGATTCACGCTAAACGGCAAATGACTATTGGGATCGGACTCTTTGATTTGTTTTCTCAACCAGACTGAGTTAAATACAACTTCGTAGATGCGATTTTTGACCTGTGGTTTGCTGTTTTTGATCTCAATTAATCCAGACAAGAGTAGAACGTGATCGGTGACAATTGGAGTATGAATATTTGAGCTAATAATTGCCTGATATTTTTTTAATAATACTTGAGATTGCGGATGATACAAGAGACGATCGCGAATCGTGCGGAGATGCTCTGGATCATCCTGTGACTCCCAATTTTCAATAATC
The DNA here is from genome assembly GCA_013298165.1 of Synechococcales cyanobacterium bin31.maxbin.ball.101. Classification (GTDB taxonomy): domain Bacteria; phylum Cyanobacteriota; class Cyanobacteriia; order Leptolyngbyales; family Leptolyngbyaceae; genus JAAFJU01. Next base: position 49,352 of record JAAFJU010000015.1, read on the forward strand.
TGAGTATTGATCAATTGTTCAATCCAATAGCCTTCCGTTCCAGTGGGCAATACAATTTTACCTCTCGGTGTTGACCAACTGAGTTGTACGATCATTTGACATAATTTTTGAGTTAAAAAGGGCTGTCCCCCTGTCCAATCCAAAATCGCTCTCAGGATTCCAGCCGGATTACTGATACTGCCCACAAGCCCCTGAGTCAGAGCCAGAGACTCATGAAATTGAAATCCTTGTAGTTCGATCGATCGGCCTATATTGAAAGGCGTTCGAGTCCGATCTTGAATGAGTTCAGAAGGGGTCGTGACTCCAAACAAGGCCCAATTCAAATGATGATAAATAGGATCAATCGATCGACGTTCATAACAATTTCGAATGAGTGCGAAAAAGTCATGAACGGGAAAGGGAAGACTCAAGATACTATCAATTTCATCGACAAAAATCAGTAAATCTTGATTAGGGCAGGCTGTTAGTAAAACCTCTTCTAAAAATAAGCTAAAGCATTGAATCACAGATAGATCTTCATGCTTAGACCACCAGTCTTTAAAGTCAAAGGTCCGCCAAAGATTGAGCGATCGTAAGAGTTCGACGGCAATGCCGCGATACCACTGGATCGGTTGAATCGCTTCATTGCCAATACAACTCATATCTAGGTAGGCACATCGGACATTCGATCGTTCAAGCTGCTGTCCAACATGAACCCGAAGACTTGATTTGCCCATCTGACGGGAATTAAAGACGTAACAAAGATGCCCCGCTTTGAGTGCTGAATAAAGTTCTAAATCTGCCTTTCGGACCACATAACTCGGCGCATTTTGGCGTAGGCTTCCGCCCACTTGATACTCATAATCACTCATTACAGTATTCTTTGTTGATTAAAGCCAAGTTTCGGGAGATTATTTTAAAATTATACAGAGAATTCTATGGAAAATCAAAGGAAATCAATGCCCTTCAAAATGGCCCTCAATTAAGTGGGATAAGTAAGATAAGTGGGTATTTCATCGCCAAAATTAGATTAAGTATGCTCAATTAGGTAGAAAAAGAGGGAGACTATAAAAATGACTAGACAATGGTGAACTAATCCGTCACAATCTTGTTAGATTAAACTTGTTAGATTAAAAAGTGACGCCTCCTGCTTGACTTAATTTTTATCTATGTATCATCCCATTATCACAAAAGTAAATGATCTAATCGCTCCCGATCGTCTAAGTTACATTCAGGAACTCGTTCTCCTTCGATCGTACGAAGGAAAGCGATACCAAGAAATTGAGACAGAGTCTGGCTATGATTACGATTACATTAAGGAAGTTGGGTTTCAGCTTTGGAAGGCGCTTTCACAAATCCTCGGGTGTAAGGTCGGCAAGAAAAATATCCGACTAGTCTTAGCAGAAATCGCGGACCCTATCCTTCTCGATTTACCTGTGGCAGCACCCTTTAGCCGTTCCACAACGATCGAATTCCCCAGTAGTCCACTATCGATCGAATCTAGTTTCTATGTGCAGCGATCGGCTTTGGAGTCACTGGCCTATCGTGAAATCTTAAAGCCAGGGGGGTTATTGCGGATTAAAGCCCCACGCCAAATGGGGAAGACCTCCTTAGTTCTGAGAATTATTGCCCATGCTCAGTCACAAGGCTTGTTGCCCGTTCTGTTAGATCTACAAAGTGCCGATCGACGGGTCTTTGAAAATCTCAACGATTTCTTGCGTTGGCTCTGTATTCATATCAGCCGACAGGCTAATCTTGAGCCACAGTTGGATGAATATTGGGATAAAGAGAGTGGCAGTAAAATCAGTTGCAATCTATATTTTCAGATGTTTTTGTTAGAGCAGGTTAAGAGGCCGATCGTTCTCATTTTTGATGAAATTACGCCTCTATTTGAATATCCTGAACTCGCGAAAGATGTCTTACCGCTCTTTAGAATTTGGCATGAACTCGCTGCCCAGCAGACGAGTTGGCAAAATCTGCGATTAATTGTCGTACATAATATCGAAATTTACGTGCCGCTCAAAGTGAATCAGTCTCCCTTTAATGTCGGATTTCCGATCGAACTAGATCCCTTTAATTTAGAGCAGGCTTCTCAGCTCGCTCAACATTATCAATTAGATACAATCAGTGAATCTGAATTACAGGAATTGAATCATTTAGTGGGTGGAAATCCCTATCACTTACAGTTAGCCTTCTATTGGTTGCGCAATAACTTACCCATGGAGCAGCTTCTCAGAGAAGCCGCAACCGAGTCAGGCATCTACCGACAAGACTTACATCGACAATGGGACAGACTCCAGCAAAGTCCTAGTTTGCTCTACTCTCTACGAGAGGTGATCAGCAATACTGACCTTACAACCTTAGAAATTATTACTGCATACCGACTGGAGAGCTTAGGCTTGATTAAGCGCACAGGAAACCAAGCGACGATTTCCTGTCCACTCTATAAACTTTATTTCGAGGATCGCTTATAGTGATGGTTTAATTCATCTTGAAGTTGACCTTTAAGCTGACTCTCCTCAACCTTATTTTTGTTGATTTTATCGTGGGTAATATCTTGAACCGTTCCCTCATAATATTTTAAGTTTCCCTCTGAATCTCGAACCGATCGGGCTGTTTCCTTAATCCAAATTCGATCGCCATTTTTACAATAAACCTCCACCTCAAAATCTTTGACTTGGCCAAACTGTTCCAAATACAGAATAAATTGCGATCGACGCTGGGGAATTGTATAAAGGTGAAGTGCAATATCTTGGACTGCATCCATCAACTCTTGCGGAGAGTCATAGCCCAGCAAACTGGCTAAAGACTGATTAACATTTAAATATTGACCACTGATGCTGGTTTGGAACATGCCTTCAATCGCATTTTCAAAAAATTCCCGATAGGGTCGTTCAGCTTCGAGGAGCGCTTGTTGCTGCTGTTGAAGCTGATGAAGTTTGAGTTGGTATTCAATTCTGGCTAAGACTTCTTCAAGCTGAAAGGGTTTGGTTACATAGTCTACGCCACCTAACTCGAAGGCTTTGACTTTGTTGGGAGAAGCGTCGATCGCACTCAAAAACAAGACTGGAATATTGCAGGCTTTCGGATCGAGCTTCAATCGTTCACAGACCTCGTAGCCATCAATTCCCGGCATCATCACATCCAACAAGATCAAATCAGGCTGCACTTGCCGAACATAGTCGATCGCACTGCTGCCATTCGGCAACTGATCGACAGCGTACCCTTGATTAATCAGCGTGGCGGTCAGGAGACGCAGCGTATCAGGGGTATCGTCAATGATTAAAATTTTAGCTTGAGTCGTGATCTGGTTCCGCTTTAGAGCAAAGCAGTTGAAAATTTGCTCTTCAATTCGACTGAGTTCAGCCTGATATTTCCTACCGTCTGTGCGGAGAGTTTGATGCTGTAGGACGAGCGCTTCGAGAGATTCAGCGACGATCGTAAGGGAGTCGTGAAGTCTACGCAGGCGATCGAAGAGTGCAATTGAACTATGACAGAGACTCGTTGAAAAAGCTTCGTTCAGCAAGGGGTCGATCGAAGTGAGTTGTCCCGCATTCTGCTGAAGAAGCTTCCGAACGTAGTAATCGGTAATGGGGGAAAGCCGTTCAGCATCGCCAACTTGAGGAGTATCACTGACCCGACGCATGGAACTTTGAGATTGAGATGAATTAAGAAGGAACATTGTATTTAAGCTATTTAAATTGAGAGCTATATAAAAGATAATACCAGACAAAATAAATTTACTAGTGAGAGTAAATTTATTTTAAGCTTTCGTAGCAAACTTCCAGATATTGGCCGATTTTGGTCAATATTGTCCCTTCTCTGAAGGGTTTCCAAATCACATCATCAAATCCCGAAGCAAAAATAGTGGACAGCGGGATTTCGCTGTTGGCGGTCATGGCGATCAGGATGGTATCCCGTTTGTCGATCGCCGTTGTCATTAGGTCATTTATCGAATCGAGTTCGTAGGATTGTTCGGTGGTGCGGATTTGTTGGGCGATCGTATGGCCGTCTAGGTCGGGCATTTGTAGATCGAGCAGGATTAAGTGAGGCTGCCAGGCTTGCCACTGGGCGATGCCTTCTCGTCCATGGGAACTGGCTCGGACCTCGAACCCGACTTGAGACAACAGTTGCACGAGGAACCGACCGATCGAGACTTCATCGTCGATGATCAGTATTTTGTGGCGAGGCTGATCGACAGCGAGTTGCCAGGTGGTTTCGGGGATGGGGTCGAGGTGGGGCGGGGCATCACAGGGGGTGAAGGGAAGATTTAAGGTGAAGATGCTGCCCTCTGCGATCGTACTTTGTACAGATAGATGGCCACCCATGATCTCTGCAAATTGACGACTAATGGCGAGTCCTAGTCCGGTCCCTTGCTGAGAGTCACGTCCAGCTTCTGTCTGGAAAAAGGGCTGAAAGATGTGAGGCAGTTCGCTAGACGAGATGCCTGATCCTGTATCGGTCACTTGAAATAAAAGCTGGTTTTCTTCTAATTGAACCTCTAGGCGAATAGAGCCTTCTGCGGTAAATTTCACGGCATTGCTCAGTAGGTTAATCAAAATCTGCCGAAGCTTTCGTTGATCCAGTTGTACGAAAAGGGGCAGACTGGGATCATAGTCCGTCACAAAGGTCAGTTGTTTATCTAAGACGCTACCCTGAATGATTTGTTCGACTGTGTTGAGTAATGTTGGTAAATGGGTTATTTCTAATTCAAGGCTCATTGCCCCTGCTTCGACTTTAGAGAGATCGAGTACGTTGTTCACTAGATCTAATAGGTGATTCCCACTGCGATAAATTACGGCAAGATCTTCTTTCTCGGTTTCATTCAAATTTTTCGATCGCCTCAGCAGTTCACTAAATCCTAAAATAGAGGTCAGCGGTGTTCGCAATTCATGGTTCACGCTTGCGAGAAATAGACTTTTAGCTTGATTTGCGGCATCTGCTGCTAGCTTTGCCTTCTCAAGGTCAATGTTTTGCTGTTGGAGTTCTTGTGTTCGTTGTAAAACTTTGAGTTCTAGTGATTGATTAATTTGTTTAAGCGTGTACCAGACCCAATATCCTCGACTGATCAAACCTGCACTCAAAAATGCAATCAAGGGTGAAATGACGATCATCCACCACCCGACTAAAAACAGATTATAGGCGACGATCCCGAGAACTGCGATCGAAAGGGGAATCCAAATCAGGCTTCGTAGCGACTGAATACCCCACCCAAGGAGGGTTCCGACGCTTGCCCAAAGTAAGATCACAAACCATTCCGAGCTTTCCGGCAAGCATTGCAGCGTGGTCCGCCCATCCAATGCACCGCTAATCAGTTGAGCGGCAAGATTGGCATGAATTTCGACACCGAACCAGATGGTATGGACATTGGTGGTGTAGGGGACGAGGAAGCGATCGCCTCGGGAGCTTTCGGAGGTGGACCCGATTACGACAATCCGATCGCGCAGCAATCCCGGTGGAATTCGACCCTTCAGGACATCCTGAATAGAAATCTTAGGAATCCCGCCTGGGATTCTCAAATAGTTAGATAGAACTTGAAATCCACCGATATCCGTCTGAGCGTACCCGCCTGAATTTCGAGATAAGGCGGAGTAGGTTGTTCGGCCCAGTTGAATTTCACTTTTGGAATGTCGTTGAGGCGTAATACCCATGGTCTTGAGGTAGGCCAGGGCGAGTTGAGTGCCGAGGGCCTGCTCTGTTTCCCCATTTTTCTGGACGGATAACAAACTTCGCCGGATTTTGCCATCGAAGTCCCCGACTAAATCATTAAATGCAACTTGATCTCGATCGCGCAATATCGGGGGCGGTCTCACTCCGCGCCCTGCTGAGTCTTTAACAAACTTTTCAACGCCAATGAGGTTAGGGGTGGAACGAAAGGTCTGTAATAATTCCGGGTAGCCCGGTTCAACGGGAAGATCGCGATATAGATTTAGCCCAATCACTGTGGGATTTTCTTGCTTGAGCCGTTCGATTACTTTTGAGAGTGTCTGGTCAGAAATTGGAAATTGATTCAGTCCAACGAAATCGGCTTCGGAAATCGTGACGATGACGATCGGAATTTTTTTGGTTTCTAATGGACGCAATCGAAAGGCCAAGTCCAAGACTGATAATTCCAATCCCTGAAAAATTCCAGCTTCCTGTAATCCAACGATCGCAAGGGTAATCCCGACTGCAATGGTCGTCAGGGGGAAGTACCGGGATAGCCAAGGTCTTAAAGGGCGCGATCGAAACAGTGGAATAGCCATGATCGAAGGGGCGGTGCGGGCGCTTAGAGGAACTTAATGCTAGACACACCTGCCGCTTCAAAGACTTTCGACTAGGGTGTTGAAGATGCGGCTGAATGAGAACGTTTTGGGTCGATCGATACACTCAGTGCTATATTACCAGAGATTGGATTAGAGATAGAATTTTGTTCGATCGTCTCTCCCTTTCTTCACCCACCGATCGCACTGTCCCTCGTGTAGCCATTTGTCACAGCGACCATTTCTAGAACTTCTGTGGAACGATGATTTGCATTTTTTCAATGTTGACGATCGCGCCGATCTCGGTGAGAAAATCCATACCTAATAGTCCGTCTGTTCCTGCACTATGGGGAAGATCGAGGGCGATCGCTTGGAAGGCTTGCAGTTTGGTTCCTAGGCAGTTAAACCATGCTATTTCCATGATGGGCACATGAAGGATTCCACCTGCGGCGGTGACGCGGGCTCGACGAATGGGATTGTTGATGTTGTACCCACATTCTTGGAGCCGATCGTCTTTTCCTCCAATGGCGGCACGGACATAGAACAGATAATCTTTCCGTTCGACTTGGTAAGTGATGAACTTACTCATAGAATGAACACCATGTCTTCGGGTGTTTCGACGAAGCATTCGATCGCGATGTCTCGTCCTTCGGCTTTGGAGACGGCGCGATAGACTTCATCACGATCGGTTGAGTGCGCTAAGACTTCGCCTTTGAGCGGTTGGAGGTTGCGATCGATTTCGGTGTAGGCGATTAAGACCCACTCTCCATCGTGGCGTTGACGGATTTGTTCTAGGGTCAAAATGGTGGGGCTTGGGAGGTCCATAGGATTGTTGGCTCCTTGTGATCGTCTTTCTATTCTAACGCGATCGGTCCGCCGCCGATCGCTCCTCCATTTCTTTGCCCACCGATCGCACTGTCCCCCCTGTAACCATTAGATCACGTCGGCACAATTGAACAGCGATCGATCGCAAGGCTTCATTTGTCTATGACTATACGGAATGTATCGACTTTAGAATTCGGATGCTCATCTCCTAAGAGTTTTGCTCTAATCCAAGTTCAACCAAAACTTCAGCCGATCGCTAATCTCTTCCATTTCTTGTTCCGTTAATTCTCCCAATTTCCGAATCAATTTGACGGATGGATTCTGCACAGAGGATTAGCTCATCGTCCATTAACTCACTGATCTCCACGGGTGAAACGCGGCGGAGCAGGGCTAGGACAAGCTGGTGTTGTTCGGGTTCGGGAAGGTTGTCGATCGAATTTAGAATGTCGATGGCGGTGGCTGTCATGGGGCAACTCCCAAAGGTTTCATGCGTTTATTATATCGCACTCGATCGTTGGCCAACCTGTCGGAGCAGGAATTGCTAGGCTGCTGCCACAATTTCGACTTGGACTTTCATTCCACCATGGGTCAACATTGTAATCAGTTGTTCGACTTGAAATTGATCGATGTCGCCTGCCATGAGGTTTTCCACACAATCGATCGGTGTTCTGAGGTTTGCAGCAGCGGTTTCTAGATTCCATTGATTCGATCGAATGAGTTTGCGCAGGCTAATCATCAGGTCCGATCGGATGCGTAGATTTTCTGCTTCTTCGGGTAAGAAGCCCAGCTCTTCAAAAACATGGGTATTGGATTGAGTCATGGTGTTTCCTTCCGTTGTTGAATCATCTATTGATAGCGTTGTTGCCCCAGTTCAATGTCGTTGCGGGATGGGTTTGTAAAGCATTTTGTGTCAAAGGTCATAATTTAGTTAGGCATTCGCCCTTCAAATTCAATTGCAAAGCAATTGAGTGCGCTTTTTCATTCTCGAATGGGCATCGTCCATTTTTGGGAAATATTCTGTAAAGCAAGGAAGATTATTTTCATCGCTGATTCATCCGTTGGGAACGTCCGATGATTTCGCAAGACTTTTCGCAGGGCTTAGTCCAGGACAAAAGTTTGAAAGCTTTGTGGAGAGGGATTCCTAGAGGTATCTAGACTCAGGAAGGAACCGCTCATGCAAGAGCTTACCCGAATTCAAGAAATATGGCCAAACCCAAATCCCGATTCACATGAGGGGGTGGCAATCCCGGTGATTTGGTGGATGCTCGATAAACGAGGCAATTCCAATACCACCGAGCGCATTCTACTGTTAGAAGAGTTCCGGGACTGGTTTCCAGATGTCAAAATCGCAGCTATCACGGCAGACCGGGAGTGTAATTGCTCAACTGGGGGTAGTTGACAGCAGGATAAAAATTGGTAAATTGGAGAAATGAAAGACCTTCCCGACCTACAAGCACTCACCCCTGAGGCCAAGGATGCCTTGATTGCATTGCTGTGGGA
>JAAFJU010000036.1 GCA_013298165.1 Synechococcales cyanobacterium bin31.maxbin.ball.101
TTTTGGCACGGCGCGGCGCGTGACGGAAACGGTGGTGGCGGGCGAAGCTTCGACGGTGGTGGTGTCCTATAACTACACGGCCCCTGAGCAACTCAATGGTCAAGCGGAGAAACGATCGGACTTCTATGCATTGGGTAAGACCATTTTGCATTTAATGACCGATTTACCGAAGGCCAATGGAGAAGACGTTCCTCCGGCCAACCAACGCGAGTTTGCGGCCCGATCGCAGATCAAGCTCTCCCCCGCCTTTGAAAAACTCCTCTTTGATCTCATTCATCCCGCCCCAAACCTCCGCCCTCGTGATACGGATGACCTGTTAAAACGAATTAAAGGGATTGAACAAGAAGCCACTCGCCAAAAACGTAAAAAGATGGCGTTGATTTTTATTGGGGGTGTTGTTTGTGGGGCCAGTATTATGACCCCATTGCTGAGGCGGATTGATTGGGAACAAATGCAACAGTCTTTATTCCCAGCCCCTGTCTGTGATATCCAAACAGGTGATCTGATCAGTTGTGGCGAGGATATGCTACTAGATGGCCTGGATGAAGGCGTTAGTTCTCCAGAGGATAAGAAAATAGGGATTCAAGCATTTGCGGCTGGAGACTATAAGAAGGCGCAGGAGTTGCTACAAAAAGCATTTGATCGAGAGCGAGATCCGGAAACATTGATCTATTTAAATAATGCAAAAGTGAATGTTGATCCACAGTTTGCGCAGCGAAAGGTGACGATCGCAGCGGTGGTTCCGTTGGGTAAAAAGGAGGCCAGAACCCGTGCGATTGCCATGTTGCGAGGTGTGGCACAAGCTCAGAGTAATGCTATAGAGCGCTATAAATTAGGGCTGAAAATTGTATTGGTCGATGATAAAAATAATCCTGTCTCTGCTCGGGAAATCGCGCAAAAGCTAGTCAAGCGAAAGGATGTTTTAGGTGGTGTGGGTCATGCGAGTAGCGATGCATTGATTGCTGCATTGCCGCATTATGAAACGCATCAATTTGTGTTTATTGCTCCGGCCAGTACTTCAGAGGAGTTAAGTAGCGCGGCATTACGACAAAACCATATCTTTTTTCGAAGTCTCCCCAGTAATCGGGTTAATGCTAACTCCATGGTGGCGTTACTGATCTCTGATCTAAAGCGTCCTAAAATTGCAATTTACTACAATCCGACCAGTCCCTACAGCCGTTCGCTCGCTTCAGAACTCCGATCGACCTATCAGATCTATCAAGGTGAAGTTTTGATGGAAAATCCAGGTTTGTTTCAGATTGAGCAGAATACCTTTGATGCCAAGGCATCTTTGAAATATGCCCGCGATCTGGGGGTGACGGTTCATGTTTTGATTCCTGATGGTGCCGTTCAGAGTACGAGTGCGAGTAATTCACTAGCATTGGTTAGAGAGAACGCAGGCCAGGATTGGATCATTGCAGGCGATAGTCTTGCGGGTGTTCCAGAATACGTCAAAGACGGAGACAATAGCGTTGCTCAATATGCCTCAGGGAAAATGATCTTTTCAGCATCGTGGGACCCGAGTGTGGATTTAAAGTCACCGCTGTTGAGTTACTGGAATAGTACGAAGCAATCTAAAAGTCTGGTGGATTGGAGAACCTATACGAGCTACAATGCGGTCTGGATGATGGCTACAGCCCTCAGAGATCCAGAGGTGCTAACCCGTGAACAACTGCGGAATAAGCTTTCTCAGGCTACGTTTCGGGCGATCGGTATTGGATCCGGAGATGAAAGCAAACGGCAGCTTTCCTTTCAAGAACAAAGTGGTGAAATTGCAAATCCTAAAATCTACCAGAGTATTGTGGCGAAGTGCGATGGCCGTCATACCACTGTGCTTTATAAAAAACAAGTTTGTCCAGATGGTAAGCCTGCATTTCCCCAGTCTAATCCCCAGTCTAATCTCAAGTTGGGTCCCAAGTCTAAATCTGACGTGGCAAAATAGAGGTCTGAATTCAGACAATGCGGGAGGGAGTATGTATCAGTTGGGTTTGCGGGGGCGGCTGTTTTTATCGCACATCATTGTGATGGTGATGGGGGTAGCGACGTTGCTGATGTTTGGGCGGCTGTACACGTCGCGGCTGTTCATGGAATACCTGCAAACCATGGAGTTTCGGGGCTTTTTGCTGTATGCGATGCGATCGTCTTTGCTTCAGGGTTTTGAATCTGCTTGGAGTCGCGGGGCCTTTTGGTCGGTGATTTTTGGGGGTGGGACGGCGGCGGCGTTGAGCTACATTTTATCGAAGCGGATTATGCAACCGCTCCTGCAAATGCAGCGGATTACGGCAAAGTTCGCAGCGGGGGAAATGACGGCACGAATGCCAACGAGTGATATTCCTGAATTGAGTCGCTTTGCTGATAGTTTTAATCGCATGGCTTTTGCCTTAGAAGACGTGGAGCAGCGTCGTCGCGATCTGGTCAGTGACCTCACCCACGAACTCCGGACGCCGCTGACCATTGTGGAAGGTTATCTGGAGGGCTTGACGGATGGAAGCATTGAAGCGACGCCTGTGATTTATCAACGGCTCAGCGGCGAGACACAGCGGCTGAAGCGGCTGGTGAATGATTTGCAGGAATTGTCCAAGGCTGAGGCGGGCTATCTGCCGATCGATGCTAAGAAGTTTGACCTGCGATCGCTATTGCAAAAACTCGTCGATCGGTTTAGTGATCAACTAATTGACAGTGAGAAGTCTCTGAAGCTTGAAATTGCTGCCGATCTGCCCCGTGCCTATGGCGATCCAGAGCGCACAGAACAGATTTTGATTAATCTAATTGGCAATGCGCTCCATTACACAGAGGTTGGCTCTGTGGTGATTGAGAGCGAAGTGATTCAAGGAATGCTGTGGGTTTCGGTGAAGGATACGGGAATTGGGATTTCTGAGGAAGATTTACCCCATGTGTTTGATCGGTTTTGGCGATCGGATCGATCGCGCAATCGGAAGTCCGGCGGGACGGGCATTGGTCTAGCCATTTCTAAACGCCTCGTTGAAATGCAGCAGGGCAAAATTCATGTGGAAAGCGTTGTCAATCAAGGCAGTACCTTTAGCTTCTCCATTCCGATCGCGCAGAAAACGATTATTCCTGAAAAACGATCGACCCAATCCTAAGCTATTTCCACTGTTGCCAATTGGTATTTAAAATCGAAGTATTGGGAAAGGCGATCGGATTGTTGTTGGCATTTAGACGCTGTTGGAGTTGTTCTAAATGAACATTCTGGTTTGGCAGATTGTCAATTAGTTGAAAGGGCATCAGTCCCTTCTCCAAAACGAAGGATGATGCCGTTCCCGCTGCCGCTCCCGTGGACCATTCGATCGCCTGCACGCGATAAGCCGATGACACAATGTGGCTCATGGCAAGGCTTTTGCCCGTGACAAGGAGATTGTCAATTTTTTGAGGAATCATCGATCGCAATGGAATTTGGAAGGGGAAGGTTTCGTAGGCCCCTTGGCGTTCCCCCGGACGTTCTTGGTTGCCAGGTTTCTCAGGCGGAGACTCGACCATGCAAGGATGGAAGTCTAATGGGTAATGACCAATGCCAATGCTATCGGGATAGAAATGCGATCGGCCTAGGGTTTTTACATCTTTAGGCGCGAGGCGATCGGTGATGACATCGATGGTGCGAAGTCCTGCGATCGAAGTGGCTAAATTGCGAAAGGTTTTCGGGTCGAGGTTTTGATAATACTCTGCACTAAAGTCACGGCGCGAAACCGTCACCTCATCCATCATAAATCCATCTTCATACCCATAGGCCGGACGACCTATAATGCGTCTCGATTCTCTCAAATATGGATATTTAGACAATCCGTGCTGTGTTCCCATCGGCGAATCCGTTCCGGTTAGATAACGCAAGTTGGGAATCGGTTTTCGGGGGAGTTTTTTCGCATCGCTGGTGCCGGATTGGAGCCAATGGAAAAAGCCGATCGCCTGCTCTTCCCCACCCTGCAAAGCCGTCGATCGCAGTCCCCCCAGCCATCCGCCGGATTCCAATTGTCCAGAATTCCGAAGTTGATTGCGCGATAAAATATAGTTATCTACATTGGTTCCCGGCGCATAGTCATTGCCCCAATTCCAGTTTTGCATGGAAATATCACCGGGCGCGATCGATCGAAATCCTTCCCCCGGCGCACTCTTAATTCGACGATAACTAAACACCAATTCCGGTGCATTGGCATAGTACTCAGAATTCATGCTGTAGGACTGGGCGTAGCGGGCATAGAATTCGGGCTTTGTGGGAGATTGAGCCTCCTTTGTCGCCTCCATGGCAAAGGGATAGGTCAAGCCTTGAACGCAGTAAGGATTTTCGGTTTCGCTGGAGGAGGAGGGATTGCGGTACGATCGGGCATCCACGCCCAAGCGGTAGGGCACATCGGTCAAAGCCACCACTTCTCCGGTTTCTGTGGCTTCAATAACCATCCAGTTTCCGGAAGCAGGCGGCACAAATTGAATGATATTTTTCTGAAACAAAGCCGAATCTTGTTCGCTGTAGCTATCGCCGATCGTTTGCGAGAGCGGATAGGTATTCAGCGGCGGCGCACTCTTTGCAGGACGATGTTGAATGGCGCGCAGGGATTGAATTTTAGTATTGTTGATTGCAATTGATTTAGCGACGGTATTGGGGAAGAAATGCAGTTTCCCATTGCCATCCCGTTCGGCTTCCTTCAGCATTGCCATCAGAATGTCATGCCCCTCCTTCGGCATAAAACAAACCACACTCACCCAGCAAGATCCCGGATTACGCCCTGCATTCTGCTCCAAAATCCGCTGCCGAAATTCGCCATACCCCCGCGAGAAAATCCCCTTCATACGCTGCGTCGTCTTCTCATCCAAGGCCGACGTCCCCTGCGCTGAAACCTGCCCCCCAACCCAATCCGTAATCTCCGTCATACAGACCGTCCTACCCGCCTTCAGCGCCTCATAGCTCGCCGCCACTCCCGACGTTCCGCCGCCCACGACCATGATTTCACACTGCACGGTTTGGTCGATCGATCGTCCATTGGCCCATGCTGGAGCGATCGGTAATGCCATAGCACTCACTACAATCCCCACTGCTGCCCAGAGTTTCATGATGATTTACCCGTAAAGTCGTTAATAGATGCGTAATGCTATTATTCCCCGGACGATCGTAATTGCGCCAATCCTTCAAAAATTAAGATATCCGAAATAAAGCGATCGGCCATGAACTGCTATTATTGGAGAGAATAAAAATTAGTGTATCCTAATCCTAAAAAACATCTTAGAAGTCATAAGATTATGATTCAAATGATAGATTCATTTCAAAAAGTTGGCCTCTCTCAAATTAATGAACTAGAAGCAATGCTTCATATAGAAATTCCTGAAGATTATCGACTATTTTTATTAAGTTGTAATGGAGGTCGCCCTAGGAAACATGTCTTTACTTATATCTATGAGGGAAGACAAGAAATGGGGTGTGTCAGTAGATTTTTGGGGATTCACGAGGGCGAATGGGATAATTTGCACCAAACTACTAAAACATATAAAATATTTCAAAAACGCTTGCCAGACAATTTATTGCCCATAGCTAATGATCCAGGAGGAAACTTAATTTGTTTGTCACTTACTGGAAATGATTTGGGGAGTATCTACTTTTGGGATCATGACTGGGAAGGTGAGGAGCCTTCGTATGAAAATACTTTTCTTATAGCTACTAGTTTCACCGAGTTCATTGATTCCCTAATGTTAGACGATGAGATGTAGTCCATCATCACGGAGATTCTTCTTGGAGTTGCTGGAGTTGTGCAATTGACAATCCAGTTGTCCGAGCGATCGTCTCCAGCGGAATATGTTCTTTCAGCAGATTGAGAGCGATCGTCATCTTTGTTTGCGTTTCTTTTTGCTCTTCCCATGCCAAAAATGCTTCAGATAGTGCCATAAGTTCCTCCCGATCAGTAAAATCTGCTAACTCACCTATGTCAATTCTAACGCGCCAAGACGCCAGCAACCGTAAAATCATATTGCGTCTGGGATGATCGACAGGCAACGCCAAGACCTCCCGAATCGCCCGTTCCTGAATGTCTTCCCGCCCCAAAACGCGCAACCAAAGAGTCTCATCAGTTTCAGGTAGTTGGTCGATCGCTACGATCGCGGTCTTGAAGATATCTGCTACAAAATAAATACCCGGTAGCCAGCCCGGTTTCAAGACCACATTCCCATCCTTTAGTAATGGTTTGGAGGTTGTCGCCGCCAAAATCCAAAGTAATGGTTGTTCATCTTCCGGTAACTCATCTTTTTGAGCTTTGCGCCGTTCATCCTCTTGGACCCAGATCAGCTTCATCACCGATACCCGTACCTCAGTCCGACTTGGCACATTGCGATATGGTTCAAAGAGACAAGGCTTTTGGATCATTTGCCCGAGTAAACCCAGATCTTCGATCGAAATATTTTCCTGCTTTGGGATAAACCAGACATCAATATATTTTGCTTCACCAGGAACTTCATACTGCCGTTGAACTATCCCAAACGGCGTCAAAAACTCCTCTAAATATTTTTTGGCAAGCTGATCATGCGGCGTCTGAGTCATCCTTACCCCCTTGAAATAAGCAGTGCAATTGTATCATATTTCCTTTATTATGATTGTGTCAGGGACGAGTGCAATCGCGAATGGAAAGTTGGGGACGATCGTAATCACGCCAACCCTTCAAAAATTAAGATATCTGAAATAAAGCGATCGGCCATGAACAAAATCAGAAACAATAGATAGAAGGCAGGATTTTCAAAAAAAGCTTCATCAATGATATCAAGGCTTTAAAGATGACGACTCCATCGAAAGATGTTTTTACGCCAGAGACTTTTTCAGTGGATTGGACAAGTGAGGCGATCGATCTGTTAGACATCCCACTGAATTTCCCCTATAGCACAGAGGAGTGGGATGCAATTTTCGATACCTTTATAGGGCTGTTGAGCCATCCTGAATATAGCGTTTGGCACAGGGCCATCAATGCCTTGATTCAAGCATTGGAGATAGAAGTATCACAACGATCGGACGACCCTGATTATCAGCCACGCGCAATGCCTACAAGGCTAGGGGCTATTTTGGAGGCATTGCGCGTGGCACAGGTTTCTTCTAATGACCAAATCTTTGCAACATTCTGTTCAAATTTTCAATTTTTAGGCCGGGATTCTCCTTATCAAGAAGAGATTCTGAAATATTTAGCACAGTTGTTGATTTCAGAAGACCATCCAATGCTGTCTAAGGATTCGATCGTTGCAGCACAGATCTTTTTTGGTGAATATGACACAACTTGGACTGCTGTTGGAGAAACACTCATTCAATTGCTAGATCATGAGGATTTAAACCTTCGGGCTTGTGCTGCATACCAAATCGGGAAATTTTATAGTAATACTTCTTATGAAGGCTCGACCTATGATCTGATCTATGGTGAAGACTATTGTGAACAAAGAAGACGATCGGTAGTAGGGATGCCGCTGATAAGCGAATTTTCACAATTGATTCGGGATAAGGAAATTCAACGTCCGGGAATTGCAGGGGCTTTTTGGGGGGTGCTTCCAAAACATGGAATCGACTATCGGGCATGGGTTTTAGATGTTTTCCAGCATTCAACAGAACCTGAACCCTATATTCCTTATTTCCCAGGCAACTTAATGTTTGATGCTCATGAACGATTTAGCCGGGACCCAGAAGCAATTCGTCAGTTGATGACGATCGGGCGATTTGATATTGCTATCATGGCGGCTACGGAGGAGTCTAGCACGGTGATTGCACTTGAACCATTGCTGGTTGAATTGGGGTATCAGGAAAATGTTGAATTCGTTCGCTTGGCCTCTTGGCAATTGGCTTATTACTATCACCGATTACATCCAAAGGGTGTGGAGTTAGGGTATGTCGAGTGCATTGATGATGTGCCAGAAATCGATATATTGATACTGCATGTCTTGCAGGCAGATTCACCCTCCCCCTATGCTGTCGTGATTTATCCTAAGGCGTGGCAGCCGTGGAATCGATCGATCGCACAAAAATGGGTGGATCAGATCTTTCCAGCAACAGTGAGAGGAGAGTCTAGATATGATTTACCCTCACCCATTTGTGATTACTATCAGTGTGGCTACATTGATTACCAAACCCCAAGTCGCCAGAATGCGGATGAACCCATCAGCCATGTCATTATTGGCTATCGCTCCAAAGCAATCTGGAATCCAAGAGATTTTTTATGAGGACTAGCGATCGGCTTTTTGGAGATGGGGCCGATCGCGCTCAACCTTAATTTAACTGTGCCTGAATCTCTTGAAGCTGGACCATAGTGAGTCCGGTAACTTCAGCGATCGTCTACCTTTATTGAGATAGCCAACGATCGAGGTCATCGACCGAGTCAAAATCGAATAAAGCTTCACCGAGGTCTTCGAGTTGAGCAACGGATAAATTGGTAATTTGGGTGAGTACGCGATTGTCAATAAGTCCAACTTTCCGATTCAACTGGCGAAGGATAAGCGATCGTTGTCGTTCGAGCGATCGTTGAGTCTCCTCTTCAATGCCCCGATCGTAGCCAATCTGTTCAACACTAGTAATATAAGGCATCTGCCGCTCCTCCTCATAAGTTCTCAACTCCTGCCAAAATGCGACTTTCGCCTCATTTGACAGAATCATGACCCAATCCACAAACGCGAACAGATTAATTATAGTTGATCGATCGTAACCCCGCTCATAGAGCCGCTTAATCAAGGTCAACTTCCATTGCTTCCGAAGGTTCGGATTCCGTTTCGTTTCCTGCGCCTTCAAATGAGTCATCACCACCGTTGCGAAGATATTATCACTGGCTTCGAGTTCATCCCAGCGCGATCGATAATCCAACAATTTAACGGCTGTAAAGTTAAATTCAAGAGAACTACCGGGCGTTGTGAACCGATATTGATTCGGTCGCCAATCGGGATCTGCATCGCACAAAATTGCCAAACTAATTGGTTCTTGATTGAAATAATCAACAATCCGAATCACATAGGTGAACATGCGCTTAGGAAAGACGGTCTCTGGTTCTGCCTGAACTTCTAAATGGATCAATAGAATAATTGAATCGCCATTTTTCTGGTAGACTTTTACCAATTGGTCTGCAAATCGTTTACCAATTTCTGAATCAGGAGTGAGTTGTTGGAACTCTTTGTCAAGAAATTCAATGGGTTTCGTCCAATCAATTTCATCGGCAACTGGCGGGAAAAAGAATTCCATTGCTGCCTGAAATTTAAACCGTAAAATGCGCTTCCAGGGGCTGTCTTGGTCTGCCCGATCGTTTTTCTTCTTTGCCATCAAATGAACTCTTATCTGAGCTGAGTTTCGCGATCGTATCATGATTGGGTGGGTGCGATCATCTACTTCCTGTGCAGATTGATCTGCCAATCATCAATCTAGGAGCCAGTTAACCTGCCCAGCTAGATCAAGCGTGATCAGCCATGACATTGATATAAAAATAACCGTATGAATCAATCCATAGAGGACGATCGTTTTGTGACTGTAGCCATTTCGATAATGCAGCCATATCATCATCGCTGTGAACGGAAACCAAACATAGCGCAAGATGACTTGTGAGAACCAGAGTAAGACTGTCGTAATGTATAGTCCTACAAAAAAGGTGTCTTCAATATTTTTAGGATCGTTAATGATGGGAATTGGTGCATGGCCCAGAACGATCGACGCTCGCCACGTCAGCAAACTCAAGCTTAATAGCATCAGGGCTGGAACCAAGGTCAAAATCCAGTGGAGGATATTGAGGGACTTGAGAGAGAGTAGGCGCGATCGGAGTATATTCATCAAATTGACCTGTTTTTGCTAGAACCTTATCAATTTACACAGCCGAACTTATGCAGTCCGGGCGAGAGTTGATTTAATCCGAGACGTACTGGAACTGAGTCTCGATCGCCGATCGTGCGGCAGCAGAATATTTTGCAGTGGGTTGTACGGCTTCGTCCAACAGTTGAGTAGCATCAGCAATCAGTTCTCGTGCAATGAGATTTCCAGTATCTTTTCTAGAATTCTCTAAAATCTTGTAGCAAATTTTTAGATACTTTAAATAATTTAACCGATCGTCTTCCAAAGTGACATCGTTGAGTTGTAGGACACTAATCGTAGCCTTTCCAGCAGGTGTAATTTCATAGGCAGAAGCCCCCCGAAACCCAATGTGCTCCTCAGGATTATCCTGACTGGGATCAATGATTAATCTACTTTCCTTCTCAATTTTTCCCTTATGATTCAGCGCACGGGTTTCTGGATCTATGAGTGGAAAGTGATTTTGTTTATGGTGTTGATTGCAAACTGAGCAAGACAAATATAAATTATTCCAATCATAAGCAAGCCAATAATATCCAGGTTTTATAAGTGGGTTGCCAGACGCTTGTTGAACAGCACCTTTAGGCCGAAAATGTTCCACATCCCCTTTATCTCCAATGCGACGCTCACAATAACAACATTTCCCATATTGATCGATAACGAGTTGGCGTTTAACCTTGGCATGAGTGTAGATATTTCGATCGGATTTAAACGTCTTTTCTCCAGAATGGAACGCTTCTACATTACGAGAATATGCCGTGCAGTCCAATTTTCGAGCTTTTTTCCCTTTAGTGGGGAGTGGTTCAGGAATAGTGGCAGATTTCTGGACTCGTATCACAGAGAGTTTTCTCCTAGATTAAATGCTTTCAAGTAGATGTGCTGCACGACGGATAATATCCATGGCTTTGATATCTTCAGGGTCGGTAGCCGTCGGAAGTGGACCGATTTTATCATTAAGAGCTTGCAATTCCTTTTCATCCGCTTCACTTAAATGAGGTTGGGACAGAATTTCTCTACGGCGCTTAATGAAGGGATCTAAATGCGGAGGCCGATCGCTTTCCAGTTCAAAAACGCTACTCAACACTTGATCAACTCGCCAATTTTCAATAATGGCTGGATTATTATCAATAATGACCCGATCGTCCTCGCGTCGCAACAACACAATATTGGCATCTTTAGCCGCTTGAACCACGAGCGGGCTATGGGCTGTCACGATAAATTGGGTATTCGGAAATCGCTCGCTCAGGAAACTCATAATCGTCCGTTGCCAACGAGGATGAAGATGCAAATCAATCTCATCGACTAGGACGATCGCAGGTTCTGCCAAGGGATCGGGACTATTAGGGTAACGACGGAACATCCGCACCGCAAGGTCAACCATCCATGCGATCGCCGTTCGATACCCTAGTCCTAAATCATCAATATGAACCCAACCATACTTCGTTTTAAATTCAGCTCTGGGACGAGGATTTTCGTCATTTTCGTTGATTTTAATCTGAATATCTTCAATATCAGGAAGAATTCGCTTCAGAATATAGACAATTTGGGAGAATTGATGGGAGAGACGATCACGGGTTTTGCCAGTAGACGATCGGTAAGCATAATCGGTCTGGAGAAGCCATTCTTCAGCATTAATGAGTGGTGTTTTCTCATTAAAAAGACTCATTGAATTTGGTGCTGATGCGCTTTCTCCTAGTGTTTCAGATCCTAAACTACGAATGGCACCATATCCATTGCAAATCATGTTTTTTTTGAAAAACGCAGAAAACAGATCGAGAGAGATATCGGGATCAACAATTTTGATAGTGGTAGTTTTGCCAGGAAAAACTTCTATCGCGAAAAGGTGTTCATATGCAGCTTCAGATTTAGTGGAATCATTATGTTTCAATGACAGCTCAGAATATCCGACAAATTTACCCTCAATAACAGACTGAGTGGAAAGGAGTGACTTCCAGGATTTCCATTCTAGAGCAAGCCACGAGAACCCAAAAATCAGTGGTTTAGTAGATTGAGACAACATTTTAGCCATCTCTGAACCTATGTTTTTAGAGTCATCTTCTAAACCTGCTAAACACCTGAGTAACGTAGTCTTCCCAACACCATTATCACCTAAAATAATAGTCCATCGTGATGGATTACCTTCACTGTCTGAGAGATCTAAAACTTGTTTGTCTTTGAAACAAAGGACATTTTCGACTTCGATCGATCGAAAGTAAACCGCAGGCGTCTCTTGCTCTGGCGATCGGACCTTCTTTGGGTTGGTTTTCCGAGAAGCTTTAGGCATCGGATTTTATGAAGAGGTGTCTTGAAGTGAACCCTAGATACAGCGAAAGCCAGTCTATGACTGGCTTTCAACTAATCGGAATGAAAGGATTTGAACCTTCGACCCCTACTACCCCAAAGTAGTGCGCTACCAAGCTGCGCTACATCCCGATTTGCTGATCTAGATGACATCTGGGGAGACTCGCCATCTAGGGCTTAGCTAATATAACACTAAGGCTGAAGAGAGACAAGCGAATTTTGATTTTTACTATCGTCTAATTTTAGCTCCGGATCCAGCGCTTCTAACGCCCGCACCAACCCGATCGCCGACTTCCATTCCCCTTCACAGCCCCGTCCCCGATGCAAAATAAAGCGCAACCCATAATCCTGGGGAAACCCCTCCACCTCCATCCAGAGGTCTGCGCATTCCAGTTCACAGGTCAAAGACTCCTGATCCATCAACGCCATCGAATCCATCGTCTGCGCCAACGCCAATGCCAGACGACGAAACTCAGAAAACTCCGATCGCGTCAACTCGATCGCCCAACTCTCCGTTCCCACCAACGCAAAAAATTCCCCCCGCTCACCATCCAATCCCAGCCGAAACCCTTCCCCCTCTCTCCACTCCTTCTTCATTCTCCATCCTCCATTCTCAATTCTCTTCGTCCCAAAGCCGCTTAAGCTGGTAGCGCCATGCCTCCACCGTCCCTTTCTGCGTCTCACTACTCGAATCCAAATTCCCCATCACCCCTTCCGAATAAAACCGCTCCAACGTCTGCATCGTCGCTTCCAGAGACTGCCCTTGCAGCTTAGCCGCCTTAATAATTTGGCGAATTTGCTTCTCAATGTGACGATTAAAGACACCATCTAGGCCCTGTTTAAAAATCGCCACCAGCCGCTTCACCGCAGAGGTGCAATCCTCTGGCGTCAGACCCTCACAGCTATGCTGATACACCGACCACAGCAGGCCCTGATGTACCGCATAGCGAGCTTCTTGGGTCTCATCAAAATTAGCTTCTAAGAACTCTTCCAAAAATGCCATCGCCTCACTGATGGGACCGATCGGCACGAGCATCCGCAACCAGGACTGGTCATCTGATAGTAAGACCAAGAGCCGGAAACCATCCTGTTCGATTTGATAGGAACCCGGCGCTAGGGTCCTCACCGCATCTCCGAACAAACTCGCCAACAGATTGGGAATCTCATTAGGGTTCATAAATTATGAAATCAACGATCGCTCATCACCACAACACAGTCTAGAGTACAAGAGAAGATGCGCGGGATTCTGATGTCCTAAAGAACTTTTTGTCTCTACCTGGATCAACCTGGAAATAAGGTGACATAAAATACCTCTGATCCAAATCTATCGTAACCACCACATTACAGTCCTGAAATATCTTGGTAAGCCCTGCCCAATTCAGTGTTTAATTGCAAATACAGCACAATGGAACTCTGCGTAAGCTTTATGCGTAAATCGTTTGTTCTCGATACGAATGTCCTGCTTCATGACCCCGCCGCAATGATGAAGTTCGAGGGACAGGACGTTATTCTCCCCATTACGGTCATCGAAGAACTCGATCGCTTTAAAAAGCAACCGGAAATGACCGGACGCAATGCGCGCCAAGTGTCACGAACTCTTGACGAACTGAGAAAGACAGGCCACCTCACCGAGCCTGTAGCACTGCCCCACGGTGGCACCCTCCGAGTCGTCCTCTGCCGCCGCGAAACCCTCAAGGCACTCCCGGCTGAACTCGATCGGGACTACGGCGATAATGCGATTTTGGCCGTGGCATTAGAACTTCAGCGAGACTGTGACTGTCAAGTCGTCATGGTCAGTAAAGACACCAACCTCCGCATTAAAGCCGATGCCTTGGGGTTAGATGCGGAGGATTACGAAACTGATAAAGTTGACTTCTCTGACTTGTACGGGGGGACCGCAGAAGTTTGGGTAGACCCCGAGACGATCGACCATCTGTTTAAGACGGGCGCGACGGAAATTAACCCCGCCCAGCTTCAAAAGCCGCTCCTGCCCAATGAAGCCGTCACCTTAATCAATCAGAGCAATCCCACCCACACGGCCCTCGGCATCGTCGAAGCCTCCACGCGCAAAATCGTTCCCCTGACCAAGCTCCCCTACGGCGGCGTCTCTCGGATTCAGCCGCGCAACCGGGAGCAACAGTTCGCCCTCGATTTATTGTTGCGCGATGACATTCAGCTCGTGACACTCGTGGGCAAAGCAGGCACCGGGAAAACCTTGCTGGCGATCGCCGCTGGATTGCAAAAAGTTGCTGATGAACATATTTACAGCCGTCTACTGATTTCTCGTCCCGTCATTCCCATGGGGAAAGATCTCGGCTATCTGCCAGGGGACGTGAACGATAAACTCACACCTTGGATGCAGCCACTCTACGATAACTTTGATTTGATTTTCGGCACGGCGGACACCAGTAATAAGCCCCTACATTGGCGTCGTGGTCACGAGGAACTGATCGAACATGGCCTACTCCAGATCGAACCGCTGACCTACATTCGGGGCCGCACCCTGCCGAAGCAGTTCTTCGTCGTGGATGAAGCCCAAAACCTCACTCCCCACGAAGTGAAAACCATTTTGACCCGTGCAGGTGAGGGCACCAAGATCATCCTCACGGGCGATCCAGAACAGATTGATAATCCCTACGTGGATGCTTCGAGTAATGGCTTAACCTACGCCGTTGAGCGCTTTAAACATGAAGCGATCGCCGCCCACATTACCCTGTCACGCGGAGAACGATCGCCCCTCGCCGAACGCGCCACTAAACTTCTATAAGCGGTTCGAGATCAACCTCCACAGAACCCTGTCTCAGGAGTTGCCAGCCGCTTCCTGTCCATTGGATCACCGTTGAAGGGGTTCCGATCGACGGAAGGTCTGGTGATTGGTTGTGGGATTGTAAGGTGCTGTCGGAGAGGGTGTAAAGCTCAGGGAACTGCGATCGGATTTCCTCTATGGTCAGCAGGGCAGGTTCTCCCGATCGGTTGACGCTGGTGGTCGCTAGGGGACCTGTGTGACGCAGAAGCTCTCGGGCGAGATTGTGATTGGGAATGCGGACGCCGATCGTCGGAGATGGCGTGGGATTCATCTTGAGTAATTCTGGACGATCGGATTTGGGTAACACTAACGTTAATGCACCGGGAAAATAACGATCCATCATCGATCGCCATGCTTGCAACGCCACTTCATCCCGCAAATTTAAATAGGGCAAGAGATCCGAGTAATCTGCTGCCATTAAAATCAACGGCTTTTCCGCACTGCGAGATTTGATTTGATAGATGCGATCGGCATGGTCGGGCAATGTAGTCAAAGCAGGAACGGTATCGGTCGGAAAACTCCCGATCGCCCCCCTACGAATCTGTTCCACCCAATCTTGAAAAGTAACTTGCGGCATAAGGTTTAGATAAGAACTAGCTATTTTATAATGTCCCGATGTCGAGGGCTGAGCGGAGTCGAAGTCCGGATAGTCGAAGTCCGGATGGATATTATTTCAAACCGACTACGATCGTCCCTTTGGCAATCCCAGATTTAGAAGATTCCCCGGCACTAAGTGTAAATGAATTTAAATGGGTGACGATCGGTTGAGCTAGGATTTCGAGTAGGCGAAGTCCTGGAATTTTTTGCTCAACGATCGGCTGTAGAGCATCCCAATCTGCGTAGAGATAGCCTTGATTTGGTTTTGTAATATTCTGTAGAGATTGATTCCAATTTTTATCGCTTTCCAGGGTCTTTGTCGAATGGCTGGCTAGTTTACCCAGGGTTTCTAAAGACGTGGAAAAGACTTCGTAATCCCCGATCGAGGTGTGGGCTGCGATCGTCTTGGCGGTGAGATTGGATGGGTTGACAGCCGAAGAGGAGTTTGCTGAAGATAGCTCTGTCCAAGCTTGAACGGTTTGGTTGTTGGAGAGCTTGACAGGACCGATCGTCAATCCTCGATCGCGGGCGATTTTATCAAGTTTTGCAAGACCTTGCTGAATCTCTGACGTCTCTCGTTTCACGGCAAAAACCCATTCCGCAGGCTGATTTGACTGCGGCGCGGCGATCGCTAGACCATATTGGCCTTTGACCCATTGAAAAATATCCTGAATCAGATCCAATTGAGACTGAGCTGCGAGAGGTTGGAGGGCTTGATTTTGTAGGCGTTCAAGCTGGGGATAGCCTTTGACGGTACGGGCGATCGTCGGCCATAGCTCAGATAAGTGCGTTCCCACAGCGATCGTCATGCTGTTTGCTGGCAATACCGTTGTGATATTGGGTAAGTTGTCTAAACTTTCTAACAAATTATCCAAATCTACATGGTCTAAATCTACGTTATCCCAATCCAAATTATCGAAATCTACATTGTCCAATAGTTTTCCTGATTGGGAACTTTTAGAAGTCTCAGGGGTGGTTTGAAGTTCTAACGCTGTTTCTGGAACTAATGCGGTATCAAAAATCAATCCTGACGATGAGGCATTTAATGCGATTGCCATTGCCCCATAGTTCACGGGGGATTGCTCGGGCAATTGTGCGATCGATCGCAGGACTGAATCATCTCCCGTCAAGGCCGTGAATTCTGGAAGATTGACATACATCACGCCTAACCGTTTTGAATCGATCGCGCCTAAAGCTTTCTGATATTGAGCATTAGCTTGAAGATTTAAGGTTGAAGCTTGGACATTATTGATGGCATTTTTCAACACCTTTGGACTATTCGCAAAAAGCAAATATTGATTTCCAACGATCGCACTCGCCAAAGTAAACGGTACCTCTGAAAACTGCGGAATTGAGTTCTTCACCTGTCCATAGGTAATCTCGCTGCCTTTATAGATTTCTTTGTTCTGAGCCGTTTGCATGGAACTCCGCAACCGCCAAAACGACCGTAAAAAGTCACGGGAGGCGGTCGCATCATTCGTTTTTAAAATCAGCAGATATCCCGGCTGACGGCCATCCTCTAGGGTTCGATCGACATCTCTCGATGTCACCGCCAGTGTCATCTCATCGCCGAGCCAAGGCAACACCTGGGTTTTGTAATCCAACTCGCCCAGGCCCAGTAAGCTATCCCGCAGGTCTTCGAGTTCGGTTTTGGTCTTGGATGGGCCAAACTTCAGCGGCGAAGGGGAAATCGCGAGCAGCCGATCGGGATTCACGGTCAGAGATAGACTCAAGGGCGCATTCTGAGGCAAAAACATCGCCATGCTGGGTTCTAGACTGTTACTGATCGCCTTAAAAGGGTCATAGCTCACAAACCAGACAATCCCCGCCAGCAATAGCACCAGAGGAATCAACAGTGCAGTAAGAAGAACTTTTGAAATCGATCGGCGTTTCATAATGACAACCCAAGTGACAATCCAAGTAACAGCCCAAGTGACAGCCCAAACCAGTTCGTTGTTGAACCATCTAAACCGCTGACATTATCTCATGCCCCCTAATCCAGAACCAGCAAACTTGTTGTTCCGCAAAATTTCGGTCGCCAAAACCGAGTCGTCCGTGTTCTAATGAAGCCAAAACCTTGCCCCCATGCAAAACGCTGACGATGCATAATTCTTCTAATACTGGGTCTGATGTCTGGGCTGATGATGATTCGGATGAGATTGGGGATACGTTGAAACTGGATGATACCGCTATCAGGGATGCAGATCTTGACCCAGGACCTGAAACCGTCAGTCAGCCCCCGATCGAATCAGAGACCCGATCGGCCCCGACTCAGATGAGCGTCGAGCAGTGGCTAGAAAGTCTGCGCCGCACCGATCGGGCGTTTTACAACATGATGGCGATGGAAGTCTGGTCGATTGCGAAGAGTATGGATACCTTGATTCCGGGCTTCTGGAGTCGCTTCATGGAAAACCGTCAAGTCGCGGTGAAAAATTTTGTTCACGATCGGAGAACCCCTGAGGCGGGACTCCGACTGGAAGATCTGGGGTCCCCTGAGACCGTAAAGGGCGATCCTTCGCAAAATTAAATGGATCCGGGTTTGGCGAATCTGCGATAATTCAGAGAAGATTTTGGATGATTGCATGGCTCAGACTTACTCGTTACATCCGATGAACCCGCAGCAGCGGACGATCGATCAAATCCGGGATGCCTTGCGGGGTGGGGCGGTGATGCTGTACCCGACGGATACGGTGTATGCGATCGGCTGTGACTTGAACTCGAAAAGTGCGGTGGAACGGGTGCGCAAGATTAAGCAGATGTCGAACGACAAGCCGCTGACCTTTATGTGTCCCTCGCTGTCGGACATTGCCCAATATGCCAAGGTGAGTGATAGCGCCTATCGGTTGATGCGGAAGTTGATTCCGGGGACCTATACCTTTGTGTTGCCGACGACCAAACTGGTACCGAAGTTGGTGATGCATCCGCAGCGGAAGACGACGGGGATTCGGGTGCCGGACCATCGGATTTCGATCGCGTTGATGGAGGCATTGGGCAATCCAATTATTTCGACGAGTGCCTATGCGTTGGCGTTAGAGGAAGAGTTTGAATCACCGCATGTGGCGGAGTCGCGGTTTGAGCTGTTTGATTGCTATGAGAATTTGGTGGATGTGATGATTGATAGTGACCTGGAGCCATCGGGGCAGATGTCCACGATCGTTGATTTGACGGCGGACAGTCCCGAGGTGATTCGGCGGGGGTTGGGCTGGGCGGAAGCGGAAGCGCTGTGCTAGTGCGTGTCACCCAACCCATGATTCAACCTATTAGGCCACTGTTTTTTTGATTGATTGGCGATCGATTGGCGATTCATTAGGTATCCTATGGGTACGATCTAATGGTTTTAATTTAGGTTTTAGACCGATCGTTCTATGCTTCACCTTTGTATTTATTGATGTTGCTGTTATGCCAACTGCTCCTCGCTCCTACGATTTGATTGTTTATGGTGATGAAGTGCCTGGAATCTTGGCACTGGTGTCTGCGGCTCGGGAATATAAACGTCAGACGGGTAAGTTTCTTCGGACGTTGTTATTGATTAAAGCCAGTACCCAGGCTGGAATTGGCGGACATCTCGTCCGGGGTGGCTTGGCGTATCTCGATCGTAGCAATATGCCTGAATCCCTGCGATCGAGACAGCGTAACGCCATCTTTGGATATCCCGTACATATTTATCAGGAATTCATTCAGCGATCGGGCGTGGTGGATATTGCCCTAGATGCCAAAAAGGCGAGTACGGCATTGCGAGCCATGATCACCGAAGTGGGCGCAGACATCCTAAGTCAGGTGAAGCTCGATCGGGTGACGATGAATGGAAAAAACCTCGCAGGGCTGGTACTGAGCAATGGTGAGACCTATTTAGCGCAGCAATTTATTGATTGCACCGTCAATGCAGAACTGGCCCAGACCGTTGGAGTTCCCCGTGTGGACGGCTTTGGGACCTTTGGGTTGCCCAATGCTGAATTGCCTGTGACGCTGGTGCTTGAGACGCAGGGATTGACCGCCCAGACGTTACGCACGGTGGAGTTTGCTTATATTAAACGGCTGACGAATCTTCAGGATACGGAGGCTCAGCGCTACATTTCGATCGCCGCAGGACAGAATGCAACGCGGATTGAAGAATTGCGTAAAAGTCTTTTAGAACCCAATGGCAATCCCAAGAGTTTGTACATTGGTTCAGACCATTTAGATGTCCGCTGTCGCGCCCTGTCGATTTTGTATCATGCATTCCGTGGGAAGGTGATGGATCTGAGAAATGGAATGCTTTTTGATCAGGGGAATGTGGCGATTTTGTCGGGCGATCGGTTGTCCTGGAATGCATTGATGTTTGCTGTGACAGGTCCTCAAGCGAATGTCATTGCCAAGGATAGCAAGCCAACCCCTGAAATGTTAGCAGAAGTGCCCTTTCTAGAGCGCTGGTTTAAGTTCCTCGGGGCAAAGAGTCTCGTGGCGATGCCGGAGTTGTATGTGCGTCATGCGGGCAATGTCCTCGGGGCGATCGAGCCGTTAAGCGGGGCGCAGATGATGGCGGGTGGGGTCCCAGCGAATGAGGCGATCGGGACCTTTGCTTATCATTTAGATGTGCGCGGTGGAATTCCTGGGTTAGGCAATCTTGCCAGTCAAAAGAAGCTGGGCAACATCTCCTTCCATGAACCTCCGGTGTTTAATATTGGAATTCGTCATGCGATTTTGAGTCAAGTTCGGAACCTTGCGGTTTTGGGTCCGGGTTCGGGCTTTGAGGGCTATGCTTGCGGGGCTGGGCGAATTGTCGAGTTCAATGTAGGTGTGGGGCAGGGAATTGGGATTGCAGCGGCGATCGCCATTCGATCGAATCGCGTTTTGGGAGATATTACAAACCGCGAAGTCCGAGATTGTCTGGTGCAAAGCAATAAACTGACCTATATCTACGGCGTTGATCATCCCAATGAATCCAAACGATTGGATGTGTTTGAAGTGGCCTTAATGGCTCCGAGAATGGATTGGAGCAATATTGCTTTGAATCCTCCAGGCTCGGGTGCTGCTACGATCGCTTGATGTTTGAGCAGTGAAGGATTAGGGCATTGACTTTAAGGCTGTGACCGTCAGGCGAAACGCCCCGCCTGCGGTCTCCCCAAACGATCGAACCCGAATAATATAATTGCCGGGTTTGACAATGCGAGTGAACAATAACGCATTGGGGGTGCCGTCGGGACCGTCATCGTTTTCTGCGATTGGCGTTCCTTCTTTGGTCATTAAAACAATCATCGGATCAAAGACTTCAGAGACTAAATCCACGGCGATTTGGTCTCCGGCCTTCAAGGTGACACTGTAATCCCGCGCAAATCCCCCCTGGCCTGTGGGAATGTCCCGATCGGTCAAGACATCTTTTAGCTCTTGACCGATCGTTAAGGGAATGGGCTGGTAGACCGGAGGCGTGGCGGCTTGAGCCGCAATCCGATCAAATGGACTCGTCCATAATCCTAAGGTTCCCCAGCTTAACGTGAGGGTCGTTAGGATTGAGTGAACGATCGAGGGGGGCTTTAATTGAGACATCTTCATACCAATTCCTACCAAACAGAACGCTCAAACCTTGGAAAGAATTATTTCAGCGGCGGCAGTTTCTTTTCCAATTCAGCCACTGGGACGGCTCCACCTAGGAGTGAACCATTGATCACCAGCGCAGGCGTTCCATCAATGCCTAGGGAGTCTCCGAGAATCTGGTCTGCTTCGACAGCGGCTTGGGCTTGAGGACTTTGACGATCGCGATCGAATTTGGCCAGATCTAAGCCCAGCGTGGTGGCAATTTTGCGATAAATATCGGGTGTGATGTCTTTTTGCTGATCAAAGAGCGCATCGTGAAATTCCCAAAATTTACCCTGCTGCTGAGCGGCCCAGGATGCTTTGGCTGCATTCAGCGCTTCGGAATGGATTTGAGACAGGGGGAAATGCTTGTATACGAGGGTGATCCGATCGGGATACTTGTCCGCAAAGGCTTTGAGTTCTGTGCGTGCCTTAGCACAGTAAGGGCATTGAAAATCGGAAAATTCAATTAATAAAACGTTGCCCTTTCCGTAGGTTGGCGATTGACCGATCGCTTTTTTCCGATCGGTGTTGAGCATGGTGAGAATCTTGGTTTGTTCGGCTCTAGCTTTCTGCTGTTGAGCCTGCTGATACCGCTGCAAGCTCTCCAAAATCACCTCCGGGTTCCGCTTCAGCACTTCTAGCACCTGCTGTTCAAACGCTGGGTCAAGGGCTTTGGGTTCGGCGGCGATCGCGGGATGCTGAAGCATGAACGCGAGGGCGAGGACGATCCCGGTCCGTAACCATGATTTTTGGGCTTGCCAGATGGAATGAAGCATAGAGAAGGGCACGGAGATAGGCTGAGCTATTTTCTCATAATTGGACCCCCATTGGACCCAGCGATCGATTCTAATTACGGCATAATGATAGACGTTGGCCTATGGGTTGAGGTAGAAAATGCGTGCTGTGCTAATGGCGGGCGGATCGGGAACGCGATTACGGCCTTTAACTTGCGACCTACCGAAGCCGATGGTGCCGATTTTGAATCGACCGATCGCGGAGCATATTGTCAATCTTCTTAAGCGTCACGGGATTCGAGAAGTGATTGCGACGCTGCATTATTTGCCGGATATTCTGCGGGACTATTTTCGGGAGGGGACGGATTTTGGGGTGCAGATGACCTATGCCGTCGAAGAGGAAGAGCCGCTGGGCACAGCGGGCTGTGTCAAGAATGTGGAGAGTTTGCTCACGTCTACGTTTTTAGTGATCAGCGGCGATAGTGTAACGGATTTTGACTTGAGAGCGGCGATCGACTTCCATCGAGAGCGCGGTTCCAAGGCGACGTTGATTTTAAAACGGGTGGATAATCCGATCGAGTTTGGCGTTGTCATTACCGATGAGCAAGGTCGCATTCAACGGTTTCTGGAAAAGCCATCGAGTAGCGAAATCTTCTCTGACACGGTGAATACGGGTATTTATATTTTAGAGCCGGACGTTTTAGATTTGCTCGAACCCTTGAAGGAGGCCGATTTTTCAAAGGATCTCTTTCCAAAACTTCTAGAAAAAAACATGCCCATCTATGGTTATGTTGCCGATGGTTACTGGTGCGATGTCGGGAGTCTGGAGGCATACCGTGAGGCTCAGTATGCGGCGCTTCAGGGGTTGGTGCAATTGGATAAAGCCTATGAGGAACGATCGCCGGGGGTTTGGATCGGCAAAGATGTGATGATTGATCCGAGTGCGGTGATTGAAGCGCCTGTGATGATCGGGGATCATTGTCGGATTCAGGCGCGGGTGCGGATTGAGGCGGGGACGATTTTGGGGGACAATATTTCGATTTCGGAAAATGCGGTGCTGAAGCGTCCGATCGTTTGGAATGGGGTGATGATCCAGGAGGATGTGCAATTGCGGGCCTGTGTGGTGGCGAGGGGATCGCGGATCGATCGGTTTGCTCAAATCCTTGAGGGCGCGGTGATTGGGCCGTTGTGTACGATCGGAGAGGAAGCCTACATTCGTCCTAATGTCAGGGTTTGGCCGAGTAAAACGGTAGAGCCTGGTGCGACGCTGAATACCAATTTGATTTGGGGAAATGCGGCACAGCGCAATTTGTTTGGGCAGCGGGGGGTGTCGGGGGTGGCCAATGTGGACATTATTCCCGAGTTTGCGGTGAAGCTGGGAGCGGCTTACGGTTCGACGTTGAATATTGGGTCGCAGGTAATGGTGTCGCGGGATCAGCGGGCGGCGTCTTGGATGATTTCTCGATCGTTAATCTCTGGTCTGATGTCGGTGGGCATTAATGTGCAAAACCTAGAGGCCACGGCCATTCCAGTGGCCCGATCGGTGGTGCCGATTTTGAATGTGGTGGGCGGAATGCATGTGCGTGTTGACCCAGAACGATCGAATTACATTTTGATTGAGTTCTATGATGAGCGTGGGATTAATCTGTCGAAGTCAGCGGAGAAGAAGATTGAAGGTGCATTCTTTAAGGAAGATTTTCGGCGGGCGACGATTTCTGACATTGGCAATATTACGCCCGTGAATCATGCCTTGGAACTATACAGCCGCTGTTTTGAAAAGAATCTCAATTTGGTGGCGCTGCAAAGTAGTGGCAGTAAGGTGGTGATTGACTATGCCTATGCGGTCTCGGGTGCGGTATTGCCGCAGCTTCTTGCGAAGTTTGGTTGTGATGCGGTGGTGTTGAATGCGAGTTTGACGCAAAATCCGCCGACCTATAGCGATCGGGAAGCTTTACTCGGTCAATTAGGACAAGTCGTAGAAGCCTTAAAAGCTGCCTTTGGAGTCCAGGTTTCGGCGAATGGGGAACAGCTCATTGTCGTCGATGAAACCGGAATCCCAATCCGAGGGGAAACGCTAACCGCATTGATGGTGGATTTGATGCTGACGGCTTATCCTAGAAGTAGTGTAGCTGTCCCAGTTCATGCGTCGAGTGCCGTAGAGGAGATTGCTAGACGACATGACGCGACAGTCATTCGTACTAGAGCAAATCCAACGGCATTAATGGAAGCTTGCGAACGCAATCCCAATGTGGTGATGGCGGGAAGTGGGGCGATGGGCTTTATTTTCCCGACGCTGCATCCGGGGTTTGATGCGATGTTTTGTATTGCGAAGTTGATTGAGTTAATGACCTTGCAAGAGCGCACCTTGGGACAGATTCGGGCGGATTGCCCCCGCATTACCCATCGAACCTATACGGTGCGCTGTCCTTGGTTTTTAAAAGGGGCGTTGATGCGGAATTTGGTGGAGACGCATCAGGCGGATGAGGTGGAGTTGACGGATGGGGTGAAGATTTTTAATCGTCAGCATGATAGCTGGATTTTGATTTTACCGGATGCGAGTGAGCCGAAGATTCATCTTTGTGGCAATAGTCGCGATCGGATTTGGGTGGATGAGACGTTGCGGGAGTACCGATCGCGCGTTCAGGAGTTTGTGACGCAGCAGCAGGGGATTGATGAGATGCGCGAGTGGTAGAAGGTTACACTGACTCAAGAATTTGAGTCAGTGTGGGCGATTTTACCGCAACTTTAAAAACCAATTTAATGAATCAAAGTGCGGATCTAAGTCGATCGGATTTAGGGAAGAGGGTGGGGCGCTTCCCGTTCCGGGAGGTTGGCCAACGGTCATAGAAATTAATAATTCTTCAGGGAGAACAGGTTGTGTTCCCTATGAAATCAGGATAACTTATAAAGATCGATGACAGATACCCAGAGTGTGTTGGGGTATTCGCCCAAATTAGGGTGATACTCAGAATTATTTCTATATAGTAAGCTATTAGCCTGCTGGATTATTACAAGTAAGGTAAAATAATTTCCTTGAGATAAAAGATTCTTGGGTTGGCAGTCGGTTAAAAAATGTTTATCAACGATCGTTGATACTAGGATTGAGAGCTAGCAAAATTTATTTTTATGTCACAACCACCAGGTCCAAGGTCAGCAGTAAATTGGTCATTTGTATGGTCATTTGTAAAAGACTGTGTTTCAATAATGGTGCAGCTAGCGCAAGCGACAACTGGCGGGGTTGCACTTTGGATTGCATGGCAGGCTTTTTCGATAGATACACATGAACCTCAACTTGAAATCTCATCACCACGTATGATTCGGCTGGAGTTTTCAAAGGAATATATGAATGTCTATGCTCAGCCTACTTTTATCGTTAAGAATCCTACTAAAAGGGTTGCCGTAGTTGAAGGGATATGCCTGCGAATCGAGCATTCTGAAAGCCCTATCATGTATTATCCAACTTTTAAAGATTCTTGTACTATGGGCGATAACACGCTTATGATTTTAGACTGGACACACGTTGCAAAATTCAACTGGGATGTTGACAGAGAAATAAGTATTTATGAAGGATGGATGTCTGATGCCCTCCCATTACCTGTAAGTATTAGTAGCCCTCAAACACCGATGGCTGCCTTTTCGGGTGAACCAAAAAACATGGAAAAATGGGAGTCTGAACGTTGTTACCGCGCTACTATTTATTCCAGCAGTTCTTCTAAGAAACAATTACTGAGCACATCATTTTATTTCAAGCTGACTGAGCAAAACTTAAAGGGACTGAAGAGTTATCCCAAAACCAAAAAAGGTTCTAAGGGGATATATGTAACTATATATGTTCTGCCAAAGGGTTGTGGCGCAGGCTAACAAGCGCAATGCACCGGAACTTTAGATTACACTAGTTAGTAGGTGGAGTTGTCTGAGTCCGGTGATTGCGAACGTTCGCGAATAACCATGAAACGTTATAGTCTTCCCGTTGGATCAAACTGAAATAGATTGATCCCCTCAAATTCGATCGCTTGTCCCTCCAGTCGAACCTCTCGCCCGGTCCAATAGGCAACCGCATCAGCCGCCCCAAGCTTGCGTTAGTTTGGGTGATTTTGCATAACGATCGTTGGAATCGGCAGGGGTAGCAGTTGCACCCGATCGTCTTGCCTATTCGTTTTGAACTTGGTTGTATGCAGCCGTCATTTGAGTCACCCGATCGCCGATTCGTTCCATCCAAGCGGCATCGGCATTTGGAAACAGATATTGGGTTCCGACAAAAGCGGCATACTCAATGACGGCTAATTCAAACGCGACGGCTTCATCCGGTTGCCCCAATTGACCAATCAGTTGAGCGAGGTATTGAATTCGTTGCTCATCAACCTCCTTCAATACCCCCTGGACTCGCTCATCATGGCTTGACCAGTTCCGGATGGCGCGTTCAATTCGACCGTCCAGACTCGCCGCTAGATGCTCCAGTTTTCGACGCCGTTCGTTGATATCGTCAAGCTGTTCAACCCTGGAGATGATGCGCTGAGTATAGGTCGATCGCCAAAAATCGAGGAGTGCAAGAATGAACGCATCGCGACTTTTGAAGTGATGATAAAACGAGCCTTTCGTTCGATTGGCAATTTGACAAAGCCGATCGATCGTCAACGCTTTCTCTCCCTCATCACTCAATAGATGAAGTCCCGTTTCAAGCCAATCTTCCCGAGTGAATCGTTCAACGTTACTCATGCTGACAGCAGCCCCAAGACACCCAAAACAGTCATCGGAAGGAAGAAAATCCACTGTGGATAATCTAAAGGTTTAAGCTTGCGGACCAGAATTAATCCGATGCTCAGTAAAGTACAAGATCCCGCCATGCTGGTCATCACAATGGTCAACGGCAGATCAAACTGAAGCAGCGCCACGTAAGCAAAGGCACAGGTCATGATCAACAATACAACTGTGACAATATGCCAACAGTAATACGTCGTTAACTTCGTCACCTCCTCGATCCCTGAGGCATTCAAGAGCGGTTTAGCCACGCCACGGCCACCCACAAAGAGATGTAAGAGGAATGTCAAGAGCGAAGCGATCGCAGCGGCAAAAAGAAACCCATTCATAGAAGTCTCCCTTGTTAAGGTTGTATTAGCATACCATACCGTATGGTATGTGAAAAGTGCTAGCCTTGTTTTTGAGTTGAAGCGGTGGGGAACGTGTCGTAAAATGATTGGGGCCTGCGGCGGGTCATGGGAAGCATTTAGAACGCATGAGGCTAGTGATGATGTACAGCCCCATACAAGACGGGATAGACAAATCCGTTCGATCGGTCCAGTTTTCAGAAGTCCCGCCACCGAGCAGCCTCGCCGGACTGGTCCATTGCTTTTGGGAACTCAAAACCATCACTGATCTACCGGAAGATTTTCACTATCACGCATTGCCCGATGCCTGCGTGAATATTTTGTTCAACCAAATCGAAACGGACATTGCGGGCGTCACGGCACTGCGGACCCAGGCTGAAGTCTTGAACCTCGGCAAATCCTTTCACTACGTCGGCATTCAGTTTTATCCTGGGGTCTGGCAGGGTAACAAGGAGGAGATCGTCGATCGCTATGTCGGAACCCCTTACTCGGGAAATTTGCCACTCATACAAACCAGCCAAACCATTGCAGTATTGGAGTTCGATCGTAAATTGCCCATTCTTTCAGAATTAGTTCAGTGGTTTCTCAAAGAGAACTTAATCACCGTTAATGTTGTGACTGAGAAAATTCTGACCCAGCTTGATCAAATCCACACTGTAGCGGACATGGCAAGACTGACAGAACTCTCACCGCGTCAACTTCAACGAATCCTAAACCGATCGACTGGCTTATCACCCCACGATCTGCTAAAGGTCTTGCGAGTGCAGCAATCCTTTAGAAAGCACTACCTTGATTTGTACGCCGACCAATCACACTACATTCATTCATTTCGCAACATCACGGGATACACCCCTGCAAAATACATCGCTAAGTTTGATGTCTGATTTCTACAATACAAGCCGCTAACGTGCGGGCTACAGTGGCTCCATCACTATAAATGCTGGAGTTATGTTATGGAAAAGCCTAATGCGATCGGTTGGTTTGATCTTTACGTAGACGATCTGGATCGAGCAGTGAAATTTTACGAGAGCGTCTTTGAGCAAAAGCTAGAACCGATCGTTGATCCGACGGGCGAAACCCAAATGATGAGCTTTCCGGCCAATATGAAAGCCTATGGAGCCTCAGGTGCGTTAGTCAAATCAAACCATGCGCGCCCTGGAATTGGTGGGACGCTGGTTTACTTCAGTGTGGAAGATTGCGCTGTCCAAGAGTCCCGAGTCATTGCGGCAAAGGGCACGATCGTCAGACCCAAGTTTTCGATCGGGGAGTCGGGTTGGGTGACGCTGTGTATGGACACTGAGGGCAATTTGTTTGGTCTCAATTCAATGAACTGATGAACTAGGAAGGAGGGTGGGGCGATCGTTCGGTTAGGTATCCATGCGATCGCCTTCGCTCCAAGTTATAATATCTCCACTGAAGTCGCAGCGAGGTCAACCCTATGGCACTTAAGCGTATTTTCTGGAGACGTGCCATCGTTGCACTTGCCTTAGCTCCTGTCGCGTTAATTTGCCTTTTAATTGGGACTCTCGTTTCTTCTTTTCATAAGGCACACATCATGAATAACCAGATACTGAGTGAACATGAGCAGGAATTTCGTAAGATTCCTCATCCAACTGATACACCAGTCATTGCGTTCAAGAGCAAAGTGATACGTCCGACGGGCAATGGGAGTAATTGCTTCTATTTTATTGGTGAAGTTAGACGCTTCTCTGGCAATCGGTCAAATCTCGCAGCTTTTTATGCTGACAAACAGGTTCAGTTGCATTTTTTTGAGAATAAACAACGCGATCGTAGTTATCTCTATGGACTGGACCAACTCTCTAATTGGGACATTTCTGAAACTCACTCAAGCAAGAATTTTTATCTGGTCTATACATTAGATTCAAGATATGATGATGACAATAGTATCGATTTGCGATGTCATTGAACTGCTAGTGCATCAATTTAAAACTCGCGATCGTCCAAGCTTGAATCTCCGTAGACTGCTCCTCCATAGAATGTTCTAAAAGGTTGACCCGATCGCCCAGTTGAATCGATTGTACAATTTCACCATTTTCAATCGTAATCTCAGTTTGCTCTCCAAAGTATTCATAGCCTCGGAGTATATATTGTTTCCCATTCTCTTCCGATCGCTTGATCGCCATCAGCATAAAGTGTTCAGCCTGCAAATTGATGAGGCTCATGGATGGCGGCAGCAAGCCCTGCATGAGACGTTCGTTGGGGACGATCGCCTGCAGGGGCAAACTTAACTCAATTGCACGTTTTGGCGTGTCAGCCGTCTTCCAATTGCCTGCGTGGGGGTAAAGACCGATCGTAAATTCGTGAATGCCTTCATCGGCGATCGGGTCGGGAAATTCAGGGCCGCGCAGCAGTGAAATTCGGATTTGGTTGGGGCTGTGATCGTAGCCATGTTTCCGATCGGATAGAATGCTCAGGCCGTAGTCACCATCGCTCAGACTGGCCCAGCGCAGTCCCGGCACTTCCCACATCGCCAGCTCTTCAGGGGTTGTCGGTCGGGTGGTGCGATCGGCCACCCCGCAGGCCGATTCGTAGGTGACGAACTCAGCTTCTAGATTGAGCGGGAAGGCGGTTTTGACCAGGACGTGTTTTTCTTGCCAATCAATGTAGTGTTTGATTTCGAGAATAGGGGAGTGTTGCGTGAGGGAGTAGGTCTGGGTGAAGGTCGATCGGCCAATCATGCGAGTGACTTCAATGCGCGATCGCAGCGGGTTTGAATAAACATAATGAATATCAAAGAGCTTCGCAGGCGGCAATGGAAATTCCTCATACTTGGGATTGATATTCCAAGCATCCCAATATTGGCCTTCATCGTTAAAACTTTGTAGTTCATTGCCATCGCCGCGCAGGACTTCTCGTTGGTTTTGCTTATCAAATAGCGATGTAATATTTCCAGTTTTCCCGCTAATTTCAACCTTGAGATACTGATTCTCGATGCGGTAGATTTCCGAACTCTCGATCGGCTCAATCTCAGGCCGCACATCGGTCGGAACCGCCCAGTAACAGGCATATCCCAGCGCTGGGACATCTGGGACGATCGCACTGACAATACAGATTAAGCCTTCTCCCGTTTGTTTTAATACTGAGTGAGATTCAAGTCGCGTGCCCTCGATCGTCTCCACCTGCCAATCTGTCGGTAGTGATTGCGTTGGAGGAGCGGAAATGAGGAAACTGACGAACTGCGATCGTGACCAATTGTTTGGGTTAAACACCACAATCAACCGCGCTTCCGGGTGAGGGGCTTCCGGCAGTGCAATCATGCTGATGATGCGTTCCTTGGCATTATTAATAATGCAATCGGTGTCAATCAATACCCGATCCCAAAACCGATTTGCTTTTGGATAGACCTCACGAATGGAAGTCCCTGGAAGAATGTCGTGAAACTGGTTAAACAGAACCTTTTTCCAGGTTTTTTCCAGTTCTGATTTGGGATAATTAAAGCCGACCGTTAAGGCTGCGATCGAGGCCCAAAGTTCTGCTTCATACAATGCATTTTCACCATCGCGATTGTAGGCTTTTTGATCGGCGTGGGTGGTGTAGCAACCCCGATGAAATTCTAAGTAGATCTCGCCGGACGATCCCCCTAAATCCCCCTTACCAAGGGGGACTTTGAGCTGTTGTTGATCAGTCTTGCTTTCTGTGATCTGATCTTCATTCCGGTCCCCCCTTTTCAAGGGGGCTAGGGGGATCGAGTCTAGGAACCGCTCCGCCGTCGTAAACTCGATCGCAGGAAACACCGCAGAATTTTCCCACCGTTTAGCAATCTCCAACATGTCCCGCGTTGGTCCACCGCCATGATCGCCCACACCGGGTAAATATAAACAATTTTGCAATCCCGATCGTGTTGCAAACTCCCAACAATAATCACTCATCTTAATCGGATCAACCCATTCGCCGATCGGTGCCGACATCAAGGCCAATACCGTCGAACCATCTGGCGCAACCCAATTAAAGACCTCGTGGGGATACTTCGTCGTATCATTCCACCGCAGCTTTTGCGTCACAAAGTAGTCAATCTCTCCCAATTGAAAAAACTGTGGCAACTGTCCACAAAATCCAAAGGTATCTGGCAACCAAGCCACTCGACTGATGGAGCCAAACTTCTGATCATAATAGCGCTGACCATACAAAATTTGCCTTGCGATCGACTCTCCCCCAATCAAATTCAACTCCGGCTCTACCCAAAGTCCGCCGATCGCCTCCCACTGCCCGGACTTGATTCGCGATTGAATCTCTGCAAAAAGCTCTGGACGGTTTTGTTCAAACCATTCATACAAAACTGGCGTCGTATGCCCAAAAATCAACTTCGGAAAGTCCTTCATCAAATTCAACGCCGACACAAAGGTTCGCTCCGCTGCTTCCCAGGTCTCATCAACGGTCCAGAGCCAAGCCAGATCCAAATGCGCATGACCTAGGCATTGAATTTTGTATTGCTTAATCCGATCGCTCCAGTGATGCAGCACCGATTGGATGGATTTCAAATCCTCTGCCGAGCCGCCCCCAACCCCCAATTTTGGGGGCTTTAAATCCTCTAACCGATCGGCCAACAATCCCAATTCATCTGGATAAAAAGCCGTTAAAAACTTGCTAACAATCTCCACCTCATCCGCCACAAACCCCGCATCAATCCCACCGTCAGCCGATTCGACGATCACGCGCGATCGCATCAACGCGCCAATGTCATGCCCCGGACTCACCAGTTTCAATCGGACTTCGACGGAACTAGACTGATCCAAACCCGGCAGGATGACCCGACAAGTATGGTCAAACAAATCCCCCTCCTGCACCAACACCCCCGCCACCCAAACCTCCGCCTTCTCCGCCCACCAAGTCAATCCCAGCCGCACGATCGCCGCCCCATCCCAATCCAGCCGATCCGCCAACGTCACTTGTTGAACCAATTCAATCGGTTGACGACCCTTCGGCCAGACGATCTGCCCCTTCTCATTCAGCGTCGCGCTCTGCCCATCTTCTAACTGCCAATTCCCGATCACATCGGCCACCGATCGCGATCGCAGCCCATCGATTTTTTCTTGGATCCGGGACTGTACGGTTTGGAGTGAATTAGCCAACTTTGTCATAATGCGTTACAGATCTAATCAAACAAAAGCGCTTAGAATTTAAGGATCGCTTAACATCTAAAACTTCTCCGCCTCATTATCAGCTTCAAAATTCTAAATTCGTCATTCTCA
Source organism: Synechococcales cyanobacterium bin31.maxbin.ball.101 (assembly GCA_013298165.1). Taxonomy (GTDB): domain Bacteria; phylum Cyanobacteriota; class Cyanobacteriia; order Leptolyngbyales; family Leptolyngbyaceae; genus JAAFJU01. Next base: position 32,094 of record JAAFJU010000036.1, read on the forward strand.
ACTTCTATCCCCCCATTCTCCCATGCCAGCCGATCGCCCTTACCAAAGTAATGTCCTGAGTTTCCTCAACCGCCAAGTCCAAGTTGCGAAAGACCGGACTGGACGGCTCTGGCGCACGGTCAAACTCAACCTCTCCACTGCATTGACGATCGGCATCCAAGGCATCCTCTACCCCTTCTACGCCGTCCTAAAAGCCGCAGAACTTGTGGGCAAACAACTCGGCGAAGCTCAGGGACAGGCTACATTTTGGCTGCGATCGGGACTCGGAAACCTTGAAGATCATGCAGAAACCCTCCCCAGCGACAGTCCCCTGCAAAACCTCCTCACCGCCCTGACCCAGCGCCAACTTGCTTCCACCAATGCCGGAGACGCCGACGAACTGACGATGGTTCTGGCGGCTGAAATGGCCATCCAAGGCGTCGCCTCCCGTGTCAGCGATCGTCGTCTCGTCCTCGTCACCCCCAAGCAGCAGATCCTGGACGTGCTGTCCGACAGCCAAGCGATCGCCATTCAAAAACGAATTTCCTACGAAGTCGCGCTTTACCTCCGCTGGGTGCGTGCCCATACCCTTAAAGGCGCTTCACAGGGTGCTTTACAGAGCGATCGTCGCCCCAAATTCCTCAACTTCTCTCCCTTCCAATTCTTCAAATCCTCCCCTACCAAAACCCTTAACCCCAAACCCGAACTTCAGGTCGCCTCCATCCGGATTCCAACCCTTTGGCAAGATCAACCCAACCTCGGCTTCTTCTCTCTGCCCAATCTTCAAGATCTGCCCAGCCTCCAAGAACTGCCTCATCTTCTCGAAGCCGCCTTCAAATACTTCTTTGGCCGATCGGGCCTAGGACTAATCGAAGCCGCTCCGCCTTCTGTCCGCTATCAACCTAGCCTCGTCGGAGACACGACCGGACGAGTGAGCAGCCCGATCGACGATCCTTGGCTCACCCCAGAGACCCTATTCGGCGAATTAGTCGAAACTCCCATCCTGCGGTCTTCGATCGCAGCCACACCCGTCCTAACCGGAGGCGTCCCCTTTCGACTCCCCGCCGCTCAACCCCGCCCCGCCGCCGCCTCGAAAAAAATCACCCTCCACCGCACTAAACTCTCCACTGCCGTCCCGCCCTCACGCCCCCAATCCTCCCGCTCTAAACCATCCGAAGCCTCTTCTGACCTAGTCGAACGCTTTGACTGCAACCCCGTCCACACCCCCGACTGGCTCGAAACCGAATTTGAACATCTGGGGTACGATCGGACCTGGCTCGACCACTGCGTCGGCTGGTTAGATGAGATTTTGGTGCGAATTGAGAAAACTTTCTTAATAATTTGGGCTTCTTTTCTCAGACTCTTTCAAAGTCGATAGCATTCCAGGTTAAGATACAAGACATTATGTGTCATCCGTTTTTCAACTCTTGATGGAGTCTTAGTCATGCTTACGCTAAAAATTGTTGTGAATGTCGTTGTGGCATTTTTCGTGTTGATGTTCATCTTTGGTCTCCTCAACAGCGATCCATCGCGCAACCCCAACCAACGCGACCTTGAGTAATTTTTCGCGATCGTTCTTGGGATCCCCCTAGAGTGAAATCGATACAAAAAATCGTTTGATTGTGGTAGACAGTTAAGAGTTTAGTTTTAAAACTTAACCCGCTGGATCGTTTCGTACTGTTTTATGTCTGAGGATAAATTTATCTAACGACAGTTCTGTACGGTGGCTCATCGGTTAAGTTCCAAGGCTAGCTATTGACTGTCTTCTTTTTTGGTGAGAAGTTTCTATGCCCTATCCGGCTGCATTCGCTGACATGCTCAAGACCCCTGACGTCTTGACGCAGACTCCCCCTGCCTTGGTGAGCAGCGCAACCGCCTCAGCCCCCCAGCTTCCCCAACCTAGTACCAGTCAGGTCAGTGACAATTCGGCAGTCCCCCCAAGTGCGCCCTCTGCCTTCCCTCCCGGCTCAAAAATCGCAGAACCCGCTCCAGTAGTTGTTCCCACGCCTCCGATCGCCCCTGCTGTAGAAGTCATCCCACAGAACCCAAGCGCCCCCCCCCTTCCAAAACCCGTCGAATCCCTCGCCAATGATGGCGTTGTAGAACTTAAAGCCGACAGCCAAAGCTTCGACGATCGCCGCCAGATCTTCACCGCCGAAGGCAACGTCTTCATGCGGTTTCGAGATAGTCGCCTCAAGGCCGATCGGATCCAAGTGAATCTCGTTAATCGGTTTGCCGTTGCAGAAGGGAATGTCACCTTAGTGAAAGGCTCCCAAGTTTTGCAGGGCGATCGGTTTGAATATAATTTTGTTCAAGGGGAAGGAACCATTCGAGGAGCCAAGGGTGAAATCGGCACGCGGGATGCCACCCGAGATTTTAGCGGACCCCTGCCGTCGGATGTTTCGGCGGGCACCACGATCGGACGCAACATCAGCGATCGGATTTACCGCAATCAAGCGCCCCGTGATACCGATACTCGCATTGGTTCTGACATTGTTGTTGGATCCGACTTTGCTCAATTGGGGCAAGCTGGAAACCAAGGCCAAGGATATCGTCGTCTCCGCTTTGAAGCTGAGTCGGCGGACTTCTTTCCCGATGGCTGGGATGCCAAAAATATTCGCATCACCAATGACCCATTCTCCCCGCCTGAACTCGAACTACGCGCCCGATCGGCCACCTCACGCAAGCGATCGATCTACGAAGACGAAGTCCTTTTAGATAAACCTCAACTCGTCTTCGACCAAAGATTCAAACTGCCGATTCCGCGCAATCGCATCGTCCTCGATAGTCGTGAAAAAAAGGATACCTTCATCTTTGCTCCGGGCTATGACAGCGGCGATCGGGGTGGGCTGTACATCGAACGCGGCTTTACCTTAGTGGCCACGCCCAACTTCTACCTTGGCGTGACTCCTGAATTCTATGTTCAGCGGGCGTTTAATAGCAGCAATTTGAATGAATGGTTTGGCGGGAAGATGATCTTGGGGGCGTCCTTTGGTCGGACGCAGTTGAATGCCTCGGCAGAACTGACCAGCTTGAATCTGTCGCAGTTTGAGCAGCGATTTCGAGGGAATCTACAATTACTCCAACCTGTCGGAA
>JAAFJU010000096.1 GCA_013298165.1 Synechococcales cyanobacterium bin31.maxbin.ball.101
GGATCTATTTGCCAAGGTGCGTTCGATTGTCAATACGGGCAAGCGACAGGGTCTTTCGGCATTTCAATCTATTTCTCGTGCTTTAGACCCTGCTCAATCCCTATTCTCACTGAGTTGAGCAATTACGCGGAAAGTTTCTACCTATCACCCCTGATTTAGGTAGATATGTGGAAATTTTCCATCTACTAATTGTTAGGTGTCTTAACTTGTCGGTGAGGGCAGTGGTAAAATTATTCTCTAAGTTTGATATCCCAACATTGTGGTGTGCGAATCGAAACTCAAACTGAATTTGAGGTATGGTTAGATTCTAATTTTTGGTTAGAGGATGCCATCATCAATACCTTAGAACTTTATCCGAAAACGGTATCAGCTAACGGTTCCGAAGAACCTCCAAGCAAAGTCAGATTGGGTTGCGCGTTGCAGGTTGGAGGGAGTTATGAAGCTGGAAAAACTCGGTGGATGCGAGATATTGAGATTATCGCTCAAGGTGTAAAGCATTATTCTATTGGCTTGGCAGAGGGATTTATTGTTGGAAATTGCTGTCAAGGAATTGAAATCATCAATGTTGAACAAGGGGTAGGATTCACGCTTGATGTACCTGGGATTCTGAAACTTGTTTGTACTTCGATCGATGCCTTACAATACCCAGACAGAGAGGAACTTGTTGAACCGTGGCATAGCTCTAATGAATTCTTTGCTCGTGCTACCTTGCAGACATATCCACCTCCAGCAGATTGGGTGACTCACTTTCATAGGCGGGGATGGGACGTAGTTTGGCGTTATCATTATGGCGATGAACGAGCAATAGAGGAGGTTCCAGTTGACTACACAGGATGGTTTCTCCAACTCCGCTCTCGATTGAATGAAAACCCACAAGGTTTATTTTTTCAGCACTGTCAATTAGAGAGAGAGACGTTTTCTCTGCACTTAGTCAACTACGACCAGGCTTTACAGCGATTATGGATTGAGGCAGGAAAGTATGTTGCGACCTTCCCAGAGTTATCAATTTCATGCGGCAATACTACAATGAATCAAGCAGAATGGCTTGCTCATCTCGCGCAATTCGACACCTAACAATCCCGCTGAACCGGAACGAAGTCAAGTGATCGGTGATATGCAAAGGTTATCTGCGTCCGGTTAGCGGGAACGTTATGCGACCATTTCATCAATATATATCTGTCCTATAAATTCAAAGATCACACGCATGACAATCTCTGATGAAATCCAGAAGTTAGAAGAACTTCGCAGCAATGGAATACTCTCGCAACAGGAATTTGAAATTGCTAAACGCAGAGTAGTTGAGGGATCACTGGGCAATGCTGCATCTGATCACCTTGAAGAAATTAAAGCCCAAAATGAAGTTGCCCAACTTGATCGTGAATGGGCACTGGAGCGCGAAAATTACATGGTTAGGGGGCAACATGGGCATAAACATATACCTAGTAAATTTGGTAGCCTTTTCTGGGGGCTATTTATTGTTGGTTTTGGTATCTTTTGGACTGCGATGGCTATGCCAGTAATGGGATTTGGTGGCGTGGTGAGCATCTTTCCATTATTTGGTGTCTTGTTCATTCTCATTGGCGTAGGAACGAGCATTGATGCGTTTGTAAAGGCTGGCCAATATGAGGAAGCTCAGGAGCGGTATCAACGCCATCGTCGTGAGATCCTCAACACGAGTCGAAAACTATAATTACCCCAAAACGTAACATAATTGGAGTTAAGATACAGTTATTCAAATCCTTGATGCATTATGGTGACTCATCGCATAACAAGCCCAATGCACCGGAACTTTGGAGTTTACTGATAGACGCTGGATTTGTCTGAGTCCGGTGATCGGGAGCGTTAGGCTGACTGCCCACAAAGAAAAAATGCATTGCTAGATTCTGTCTTACAGCATTTCAGCTAGAGTTTTAAAACTACGATCGTTTTCATTATTTCATCGATCGCAAAGTCATTGTATTTAGGTCCTCTTTTTTAAAATAGTATGCAGATCCTTTAGTCAGTACCGCCATGTAGACTTAGCCTGGATCGCGGTAGTAGGTGATCTGCGGTGAAATCTGCTGAATCTGGCTGCCAGGGAAGTAAAAGTTCAGAATCCGATCGTAGCTAAAACCCTGTTTCCCCAAAGCATAGGACCCAAACTGGCTCAACCCCACCGCATGGCCAAAGCCACCGCCAATGAACTTGTAGCCTTTGAGATTACGATTTGCATCTGCGATCGGATCAACATAAAACAGCAGACTATTCGGCGCTTCAAACGCCAACAGAATTTCATCTTTTTCCAGAATTACAATCCCCAAATCCGTTTCGATGCCCATTTTGGCGACCCGGCCAGCAGACGATCGTTCCATCACCTGGATTTCCTGAATCGAACTAAATCCCGCTAACGGATGACCAATGCTTTGCAGGTATTTTTTAATGTCACTTTTCAAGGTTTCCATCGAACTCTCGGTTTGCCAACGGAAATAGCTGGACTCCTGGGATTCATTAAAGCCATCTTTTAGCTTTAAGAAAGCCCGCAAATTATTTTCATCCACCAGCGGACGCTGTTTCAAATTCCAAACATTCGCCACCGCATCCACTTTCCCGATCAAATAAGGCCGAGGTTTACCGCGCCACACTTCATTAAAAGGAGCCGTAATCCCGCCCGTCGTAGACGAATACAGCGCATCCACCAGTTCATTGTTATAGGTCACGACTAAACCACGGGTCGCTGCGATCGCATTGTCCGTCGCATTCGTCACACCCGTGGTCCCAAAGTAAACCTGACATTGGGTCGTGGCACAAAGTTGATAGTTATCGGTGGCAAAGCGGCGCAGATTGCGCAGAACGTAGGTACGAGCCATCACCGCTTGGGCCTGCATGGCCGCTTGGGGTGCGCCTGTGCCGATTTCATAGGGGACAACGCCGCGCAGATAGGATTCCAGGGCGACCAAATTTACCAGGCTGTAATTGCCATAGGCGTTGGGTTGCAGTTTTAGTTTGCCAGGGAAGGTGCGGTTGGGGGTCTTATCGTTGTCGCGATCGACCTGGATCATGCCCTTACCGGATGAAATCTCAATTTGGTCGCGGGTGTACTTGAGTCCGTTGAGCGTAAACGTCGCGCGCGGAATTCCGGTTAGCGTGCGACTTTCGATGCGGGCGGTTTGAATCCCTTGGGTTTTGAGATTTTTTTCGAGGAGACGGAGGACGGTAGGCGTCTTGTAGGTGCTGCGTTTGGCCCAGACTTGCCAGCGATCGGGCTGGGCCAGTTCCACCTCAATGCCCCGCGATCGCCAGTACTGCGCCTGCTCCTCTGCGGATTCAAAACTGCGATGGGTACTGAAAACCAAGCGTTCATCGACGCGAGGTTTGGGCAGGGCTTGGATTACCGTTTCCAGCTTGAGGCTATCGGTTGTGACGACTTTGGTTTGGCCGTTTTGGTCGGGGATGCGGACGGTGAGGGTATCGCCAGGGACCGCTTTCAGGGTCAGGACATCCTTGGGCCGATCGCCGTAACGTTGAATAATCCCGATTTGTAGCTCGACATCTTGGGGCTGAGCTTGAGCGGGATGGCTCAAAAAGAAGGTCGCAACGCCCCCCGAAATCAGACCAAAAGTCACAAGTCCACGAACTGCCATAAGACTAACCGAGTTTCAAATTCGTTTTAGATTGTACGGGGTTATGGAAGGATTGGCGGTTGGGATTGTTCCCTTTTTTGAAAAAGAATTGGGATTAAGGCTTGTCGTCGAAACGGGGAATCCGATCGGTGGCGGGTTGTTCCGTGGGGGGAAGTCCGGTGGGATTGGATTCAGAGTTTGGGTTCCACAGTTGAGTCGGGACATCAAACTCCTGACTATCCTCGGGATCCGTGAGCCGAGGCAGGATTTGATTGTCCGGGAGGAGGGCTTCTAGGTCGGCTAGGGCTTCGCTGGCGTTGAGGTACCGATCGCGGTAATGGTAGGCCGTCAAGCGGTTGACGATCGACTTGAGGGGGCGACTGACGTGATTCGCTTGGGATTCCCACTGAATGGTTTGGGTTTCGGCATCGGGGATGAACTGACGAGCGGGCAATCCGGTCAGGGCTTGAATCGCGAGGATGCCTAGACTATAGAGATCGCTGCTAGGGCGCGGGTTGCCCAGTTGCTGTTCTGGGGCCATGTAGCCCTGGGTGCCGATGCCAACGGTCAAGTCTGAAGGCTGATCAGGATCGGGTAGGGTTTCCAGGGCTTTGACAGCGCCGAAGTCGATCAAAACCAGGTGCTGGTCGTTCGATCGTTGGATAATATTGCTGGGCTTGATGTCCCGGTGAATCACCTGATTGTGATGGACAAAATTCAAAATCAACAACACCTCGGCCAAAATATTAATCACATTGGCTTCGGGCAGTTGTCGTCCCAAGGTGAGGGTCTGACTCAGCGGTTTACCGGGAATAAATTGCTGAATGAGATAAAACTCTTTGTTTTCTTCAAAAAAGGCGAGGAGTTGAGGAATTCGATCGTGTCTGCCGAGGTCCTGAAGTGCCAAAGCTTCTTGTTCAAACAAGCGACGGGCTAAGGCCAAGTGGCTGAGACTATCGCTGCGGGGACGGAGTTGTTTGACCACGCAAATGGGCGTACCTGGAAGTTGAATGTCCTTTGCGGTGTAGGTTTCAGCAAAGCCCCCAGAGCCGAGAATTTGGGTAATCTCATAGCGCCCCCCAATCTTTTTACCTTGCAGCGCGTCTTGGCGTTCCTGGATCAGATTCCGAAGGCTAGGATCGTCCTGTTGTTCAATGATTTTTTGAACCAGAGGAGACGAACCGTAAACCATCAGGGTATCGCGGAGTTTTTCCTGGGTCTTGCGATCGCCCCCGAGCCGTTTCAAGGGATAGAGCAAGGCCGCTACACTGAAGCTCAGACTCGGGACCATAAGGGGTAAATGCAACCCCAACAGCACCAAGCTGCCATAGCCCAGTCCCAACCAGCCCAAGACTAACAGCATCAACCCAGCCGGAACTCGCCAGATGGGTCGGCGCGCTTTGGTTTGGGTCGAGTTTTGAGAAGACTCAGTGTTTAGGTATAACCCCAAGGCCACGAAGCCCAAGACTAGTAGAGCATTTTGCCAAGGCTCAGAGAAGAGCGATCGAAGCTGTCGCTGTTGCAGTTGAGCGGCGACCGCATTGGCATGGAGTTCGACTCCGGGCATCAGTCCAATGGCGGTCTTTTGAACATCGCGATCGGTGGCTGTGAAGCCGACCAAAACCAGTTTGTCTTTGAAATAAGCGCCTTTTTGCAGACGATCACTATTCCAGTTTTCATCCGATAGGACATGCCACAGCGGAATGGTTTGGCCTTGGAAGGCTTGACGGGGTAAGGCAAGGAAGGGAATATCTTGGGGATTGGGATCGACTAGAGGAATTTTGGCCTGCTTCAGGAGCGCATCCGCGAGGGTCAATGTTTGAGAGCCAGTTTGAGAGCCGTCGGACTGGAAATTCGGCGGTTTGAATTGGTTGCCAAACTGATGAATCCGCTCATTGGGGGCGATCGCAAAGTCAATGGTCCCGATGGTTGCACTTTGAAACGGGCAGTAGGGAATTGTGAGTTGAGTTTGGACCCAGTTTTCGCTGGGAATTACGTCATATTGGGCCGCGAGGACAAGACGATCGCGGTATTTGACAATGGAGTCTTGCAGGAGCCGATCGTCTTCCGAAAGTTGACTGGATTGAATGCTGCCGCAGTCCTGCGTCGCAGGGCTATTTTGACCCGGCAGGTCAAACAGAATATCAAGGGCCACAGCCTTAGCCCCAGCATCCATCAACCGGGTAATCAGTTGGGCATAAATCCTGCGCTGCAATGGATTTTGCTTGAGTTGGTTCAGACTATCGTCATCGATCGCCACAATGACCAGATCCGCAGGGGGTTCGACGGGCAGTTGGATCGCCTGACTCCACTGCAAAATCTGCTGAATCTGCCGATCGCCCCGTTGTAATAGTATCGGATTCCAAGCCGTGATGACCGCTGCTGCTGCTGCAATTCCTAAAGAAGGGAACAGTCCAGAAAGATGACTCAGGCGCTGTCGAAGTCGCGCGCGCGGCTGAGGCGATTTCGAGATGGGATCTTTTTCGGTTAAGGGCAGCGTTTCATCGGCATTGTGCTTTTGAGGAGAGTCTTGAGTGGGATCTTGGGGCGATCGAGGATTCATGGGCAACTAGGAGAGACGGCGAGATGTTTTTTTCCGAAGCGGAATAGCCAAAAGGAGCGGCAAGCTCACCAGCCCCACAACGATCGCCGCAACCAAGACAAATCCCAGCGGCATCTCAATGGATTTCGCCCCCAAAAATTGGAGCTGAACAGGCACCGCATTTTGATAGGCCAGTACAGAGCAAAACAGCGCAATGAGGGCTGCGATCGTCGTTGTCATCAAATGAAGGGTCGTCTTCATGGCGCTTTTATTCCTTCTACAAACAACATATACAACCCACAATGCTCAAAATCCTGACGTTTTTAGAATAGTCGAAAAAATAGAAACCCGCTGGCGAACCGCCCCCCGGCCCCCAATTCTGGGGGAGCTAGAAATAGATTAGATCTTTCCGGTCCCCCCAGAATTGGGGGTTAGGGGGCGGTTCGTCGGGATTCATAACCTACTTCAAGCTATCGATCAGCCCTTCCATGAACTTGGCGATCTGAGTCAGCTTCTCCGGCGAGTTGGTTTCAATATAAACCCGGATCAACGGCTCTGTGCCCGATGGACGCAGTAGCACCCAGCTTCCTTCTTCCAGGTAAAGCTTGATTCCATCTTTGCGGCCCAGTTCCTTCACGCCGATGGTCGCGATTTCCGTCGGAGGATTGCTAGGAATCGCTTTCAGGACGGCTTCCTTATGGGCGTTGGTCAGGTGCAGATCCAGACGGGTGTTGTACAACGGACCATTGGCATCGGCGATCGCTTCGGCCACCAGTTGGCTCAACGGCTTGCCTTCGTAAGCAATCAGTTCCGCCATCAGCATATCCGCCAAAATCCCGTCTTTCTCAGGAATGTGACCGATCACGCTCAATCCACCGGATTCTTCCCCGCCGATCAACACGGAGGTTTCGCGCATTTGCTGACCCACATATTTGAACCCGACCGCTGTTTCGATCAGTTCCAGGTTGTATTTAGCCGCGAGATTATCCAACAGGTGCGTGGTCGCCACGGTGCGAACGATCGCCCCTTTTTTACCTTTGTTTTTCAGCAGGTGTTTCGCCAAAACCAGCAGGATATTGTTCGGGGTCAGGTAGTTGCCCAACTCGTCAATCACGCCAAAGCGATCGGCATCGCCATCGGTCGCCAGACCCAGATCCGCCTTGTCAGCTTTCACCGCCGCAATCAACTCACCCAACTGATCGGGCTTCGGCTCTGGCATTCCGCCCCCGAAGAGGACATCGCGGTAGGTGTGGAACGATTCGGTGTCGCAGCCGCAGTGGACGAGGATTTCATCCAAGTAGCCGCGTGACGTGGAGTACATGGCATCGTACTTGACCTTGAGTTTTGCACTGCGAATGCGCTCGACATCAATGACGCTGTAGAGGAATTCTAAGTAGGCAGGCTTGGGGTCAAACTTGCTGATGTTTTGAGGATTTTTGTTCTCAGGGGGCTTGTCGGAGGCGGTGGAGAGGGCGGAGACGATCGTGTCGGTGATGTCCGTGGTCGCAGGTCCGGCGTAGTCGGGGATGTACTTAATCCCGCAGTAGGGCGCGGGGTTGTGACTGGCGGTGAACATCAACGCGCCAGCGGAGTTGAGATGTTTGGCATTGTAGGCGATGACAGGTGTGGGACAGTCCCGATCGACCACCTTCACCGTCCAACCCAAGTCTGCCAAAACATTTGCCGCCGTGTAGGCAAACTGGTCCGCCAGGAAGCGGGGGTCATAGCTCACCAGAACAGGCCGATCTTTGGAATAGGCTTTTTCTAAATAGGTGGCGATCGCTCTGGTGACTTTGCAGACATTACTAAAGGTGAAGTCGTCCGCAATGATGCCGCGCCATCCGTCGGTCCCGAACTGGATGGGAGGGTTAGTGCCGTAGGTAATGCTAGAAGCTGACATAGGGATTTCTGAAGTCCTTATTGAGGGTTAGGTCGGTCTGGGCAAGTGATCTTGGGCTAAACATCCGCTCAGCCCATATTTTATACAAGAGACCATCTCTGCATAAACCATAAGTCTAAGCATTCATGGGCACAAAGCATTAGAGAAATTTAAGCTTGGGTTTCACGGTAAGCTTAGAAGACATGGTTTTGGTGTGTTCTGAGGCACGAGATCATCGAGTTTCAGAAATTTCAGAACGATCGGTCAATTTTTGGGAGTGAGTTCAAGATGCGGACAAATTGGCTGATGGCGACCTGCATGGGTCTAATCGTGAGTTTTTTCCTGTGGGTCTCTCCCGCTGAGGCGATGATCCAGGTGGCGGTTAAGGATGTCTCCTACCATGCCTGCTCAGCGGAGATGGCAGAGGGCACCGTCATGAGTAATGGCAGTGGTCGCAGCGCCCGCTGTTTTGTGGTGGAAGGGACAACGGTGAATACGTCGGGCAAAGTGTTGACCAATGGTGATATTTTTGGTCGGGTGTTCGATGCGACGGGCGATACGATCATGGCGAACCGAGGCCGTTTAGGTTCAGTGGATGAGATTCCGATCGGAGAGGGCCATTTTGCGATTCGGATTATTGTGCCAGAAGGTCAACCGGAGCCGTTGCAACTGAAGCAGTTTAAGGCCGCTGGATTTGCAGGTAAGGTACGACGGTAGGCGGGAAACGCGATTTATGATGAACTCCATCCAACCCATCCGCGCGGTCGTCGTCGATCGCAATCATCCCGATCGGCTGGTCCTGCAAGAGGTCTCTCCACCTGTCCCCTTGCCCCATGAAGCGATCGTTCGCGTGGCGGCCTTCTCGCTCAATCGCGGTGAAATCCGCCGATCGTTGACGGCTGAATCAGGATGGCGACCGGGTTGGGACTTTGCGGGAACGATTGAAATCGCAGCAGCGGATGGATCGGGCTTTCCGGTGGGAACTCGGGTGGTGGGATTTTTGCTGGCCGGGGCTTGGGCGGAGCGGGTGACGGTGGCGACGACAGCGATCGCAGCACTGCCAGATTCTGTAGACTTTGCCACGGCTTCGACCCTTCCAGTCGCGGGATTAACAGCACTAATGGCGTTAGAGCGCGGGGGATTATTACTCGGGAAATCCGTCTTAATTACAGGCGCATCCGGGGGCGTTGGATATTTTGCTTGTCAATTAGCGGCTCAGGCCGGGGCGATCGTCACAGCCCAGGTGCGTCGTCAGGAACAGGTTGCTTTTTTACAGGCGATCGGGATCGATCGGGTCATTGTAGGCGAGCAGTTTGCATCCTTTGCGCCCTATGATTTGGCCTTGGACTCGATCGGGGGAACAGTCTTGCCTGCGGTGCTGGAAACCCTGGCGATCGATGGCACTTGTGTCATGTTTGGTGCAACCGCAGAGGCTGAGATTACGTTTAATGCGTCGAAGTTTTACAGCAAAGGCGGATTGAATTTGTATGGGTTCATTCTGTTTCATGAATTGAAGAAACGAGCAGTGAGTGAGGGTTTGGCGACGTTAGTGAAACAAGTGGCGGCAGGTGCATTGGTTCCCCACATTGACGTGACCGCCCCCTGGACAGAAATTGCAACTGTGGCTCAACAATTAACCGATCGGCGTTTCATGGGGAAAGCGGTGCTGGTGTTATGATTCGGGTTTTGATTGATCCAATCGATCGCACATTGCGTTTTCCTGTGAGGGTCGATCGAATCTCCGTTGATCAGATTACAATAGAATGACTAAAAGGCTTCACCTGCACAACCTATGAGCCAGATGACGATCGCTGATCTTCAAGTTATTCGTCCTTCGATCGCATCGATTGTGAGGGATGGAATTCTATTTGATCCTAAGAATTGGTCTAGTCTCATGATGAGTTCTGATAGCAATCAGATTTTAAACACGATCGACCAGCTTTTCAAAACGTTAAACGATCGGGGTTTACCCTATGTTTTGGTCGGTGGGGTGGCGATGCTGAGCTATATTCAGGGTCGAAATACTCAAGATATTGATTTGATTATCTCTCGAAGTGATGGTGTGAGCATTGGTTTATTGATTAGTTCTGAAAATAAGGACTTTGCTCAAGCTAGTTATGAGGGGGTTCGGGTTGATTTGCTGTTAAATCAAAATAAGCTGTTTAAGAGAATTCAGAAAGACTATTCTCAGGTGATTCAGTGGGGTGATCATTCGGTGACGATCGCGACACCAGAAGGGTTGGTGATTTTGAAGCTTTACGCGCTGCCTTCACTCTATCGACAAGGCGAGTTCGATCGGGCGGCGATTTATGAGACGGATATTCTTCAGTTAGCTCTCAACTATGAGTTCAAGTTAGAGTCACTTTTAAAGTTGGTCAAACCCCATGTTATTGAATCAGATTTAGAAGAGTTAGAGTCGATCGTTCAGGATATTTTAGGACGTATCCGTCGAACCAAGCGCGATCGGTCTTCTTAATAAAAGCGAACGATCGCACTGCATGAGTCCATCCGATCGCAACCCAGCCCGATCGATCGCACATTGCGTTTTCCTGTGAGGGTCGATCGATTGAAACGCTACATCTTTGGGAAATTTGACCAGCAGCACATCACCCGGCTGATAGCTGGCTCTTGTAGGTATCGTAGGCATCGTAAATCTCCATCTCTGGGCTATCCCATTCCTCTGCAAACTGGCTGAGGCGCGATCGTAAATCAGCTAACTGTAGTAAATCCAGATCTTCGACAACATCCCCGTCTGGATTCTGCTTTAACGACAGAAGTTTCGCCAATGACACTAATGAAGTGAGTTCTTCATCGGGCAGCGTATCGATGACTGACAATAAAGTTTGACGAGTATCCATGGTTTCCGCTAGGTCGGTCGGTTGTCCCTATTCTACTCCATGAAGAACAGCGATCGCACTGCATGAATCAATGCGATCGCAACTCAGACCAATCGACTGTCAATGTTCAAGTTCCAAAGCTTGAATTATCTCATTCGATTCATCGCCTGAGGGGAGCAAAGCAAGCACGGGTCATGAAGGCAACAGACGACGGACAATTTCAGCCGTATTTTGACGATAAAAGGTAATGTGACTGCCGGATAGTGGATACCGATCGCAGCCGCCTGCGTACCAGCGTTCCCAAGCCCTCCAGTTGACGACATCTTCGCTCCACTCTTCAGAACAAAAGAATGTCACCCGTCCACCGTAGATTTCCGGCAGATAGTTGAGGACGGCCCGATCGTATTTCATCACCATGGCTAGGGAAAGCGTAGGGCTTTCTGGAGCCATAGAGTTTGCTTTAGGGTTTGCTGGGGGTGTCGTTTTCAGACCCACGATCGATCGAAACCGCATCCAAAAATCCTGGGCTTCATTCGACTGTTGCCAGGTTTTGAGTTCCTGAAAAAGATAGCTCGGCACCGCTTCCCGTGGAACATCTTGGAGCCGGATTTGATAGCGATCGTAAATTTCAAACAGCTTTAATAGACCTAGTTTCAACGCCAAGGTCAATCCATTGGGGACCGTCAGGCGCTGAATCATTTTGCGGGCAGGCGTGGATGCGATCGGTGGAGCCGGATCAAGCAAGCCCAGCAAGGCAACCTCTTGACCGTCCGATCGCAACTGCTGCGCCATTTCATAGGCAATCAATCCCCCAATAGAGTAGCCCACCAAATGGTATGGCCCTTCTGATTGAACGGTTTTGATCTGCGCAATGTAGTAGGCGGCGATCGCTGGAATGCTCTCAGGCAGCGGGTTGATATCGGTGATCAGCGGTTCCTGTAGGCCATAGACGGGATGGTCCCGATCGCCCCAATGTTGTACCAGACTGTGGGCAAATAAGAGATTGCCCCGAGCGCCTGGGACACAGAAAACCGGGGGTTGACTTCCTTCACTTCGGAAAGCGACCACGGTTTGCCGATCGGGATTGGGAGATTCAGGGCGCAAAAAGACCGCTAACTGTCGAATGGTCGGCGCTTCAAACAAGATATTAATCGGCAACGCTTTGTCCCAAATGGCTTCAATCTCGATCGCCATTCTCGTCATCAATAGCGAATGCCCACCCATGTCGAAGAAATTATCCGTCACACATAGATTGGTAATCCCCAACAAGGCTTGCCACATCGCTAAAAGCTGCGCTTCAATCTCGTCGCTAGGGGCTTGAATGTCCTCGCTCAGAGAGGCGGTCTGCGGACTGGGAAGAGCCTTACGATCGACTTTTCCATTGGGCGTGAGGGGAAAGGTCGAGAGCGCGGTGAAATAGGTCGGAATCATGTAATTCGGGAGCTTCGTTTGCAGGAAAGCTCGCAAACTGGACTTTTGAATCGACGATCGCACCGTGTAGTAAGCGGCAAGGCTCTTCTGTCCAGTGGTCGATTCTAACGCAATCACGACGGCTTGTTGCAGGTCGGGATAGCTTTCCATCGCCTGCTCAATTTCCCCCAGCTCAATCCGAAACCCGCGAATCTTCACCTGAAAATCCCGCCGCCCCACAAATTCGATCGCGCCATCCGCTCGATACCGCACCATGTCGCCCGTGCTGTAGATCCGATCGTTCGCGGTTTGAGACTCAACCGGGATGAAGGGATTGAGAATAAACTTATCTTGGGTTTTCTCCGGCTGGTTTAGATAGCCCTGAGCCACGCCCACACCGCCAATATACAGCTCTCCTGGAATGCCGACGGGAACGGGATTGAGATGACGATCGAGAATGTAAGTTTTGACATTATTCAACGGACGACCAATGGGAATTTCGGGTTGGTCCCAGGTGAAACCCTCAGCGGCAGGCTCGTACAGCGTTGCGCTCACCGTTGTTTCGGTGGGACCGTAGGTGTTGAGCCAGCGCACGGTGGAGGGCACGAGTTCACACCATTGTTCGTAGAGGCTCTTAGCGGCTTTTTCACCGCCCACGACGACGAGACGCACGGACTCGGGCAGGCGACGATCGAGTTGTCCCAGGCCCCGCACCAGCTCATGCCAGAAGGCCGTGGGCAGGTCTAGCAGGGTAACTTGGTGACGATCGATGAAGGTCAGAAATTCGGTGATGGACGACGCGATGATGTCCGATCGCAGCACCAAAGCCGCGCCTGTGACGAGGGTTGGATAGAGTTCTTCAATGATGATGTCAAAACTCATACTGGAGAATTGCAGCATCCGATCGCAGGGCTGGAGTGCAAAGGCATCGCGCATGGCAAAGCAATGATTCACTAAGCCCTTATGGGGAATCAGAACGCCTTTGGGATTGCCAGTGGAGCCGGAGGTGTAAATGATATAGGCAAGACGATCGGGATTACTGAAACAAATGGGGTTCGTGGTGCTGCGAGGGGCAATGGTGCTTTCCCAATCGCGATCGAGGCAAAACACTGCACCTGTAAAGTCATCCGGCACCACCGTAGCAGCCAAATGCGCTTGGGTCAGCAGCAATGGCGTCTGGCTATCGTTGAGCTTGTAAACGCGGCGCTGGTGGGGATAGAGCGGATCGAGGGGAAGATAAGCCGCTCCTGCTTTCAAGATCCCAAGAAAGGCAATCACCATTTCCGGCGATCGATCCATACAAACCGCCACTACAGGCGTTTGCTGGCTATTCAATTGGCTATTTAATCCATCCTGTGACCGTAAGTAATGCGCCAATTGATTGGCTTTTGCATTCAACTCTCGGTAGGTCAATTGACGAGTATGGCCATGCCGATCGGGAAAAACCAGCGCGATCGCATTGGGTGTTTTTTCGACTTGCGCTTCAATGTAGGTGTGAATGCAGCGATCGGAGTTCCCATAGTCCGTCTCAGCCCCGCGACCACTGGCCCACAGAAACTGCTGTTCTGTTGGGGTCAATAGCGGCAATTGATGAATCGGCGCATCAAAGTCGTCCAGCAATCCCGTCAGTAAGCATTCATAATGACCCACCAATCGCGTCAAGGTGTCGGGTAAGAATAAGCTCGATCGGTAGGACAGATTCACCTGCCAGTCCTGCTCTCCCAAAATCCCCGATTCCCCCAGCACCACCGTAAACACCAAATCCCGATCGCTCTGACTGTCTTGCAAGGCAGGCTGAGCTTCGGTTTGGATCCCAAATTCAAGGAGCGTTAAGGGCTGGGGTTCTGCGTCCCGATCGTTGTTGAGCTGCCCCATCAGGTCTACCAGGGAAATCTCGCCATGGGTATTGGCTTCGAGAACCGTCTGCTGGGTAGATTGATAGATCTTGCGTCCACTGTCAGTGGGTAGAACTTGAGTGCGCAGCAACAAAGGATTATTTGCATTAGCTTGGCTGCGCGTTCCGTAAATGAGCAGATCGGTTTCGTCGGTATATCGATGCAGCAGGATCTGAAATGTTATCAGAAGAACATTTTCTAGGGATAGTCCCGTTTGCTGCACCCAACCTTTGAGTCGCGATCGGAGTGCGATCGGTAGAGAGATAGATAAATGATTATGATTACGATTAGGGATTCCTGTTCTCACACCATCACAGGGCAACTCAACGATCGGAGGATTTGGGATGAGTTGTTGCTGCCAATACAAAAGTTCGAGACGCGGTTCGGAGTTTGCTTCGAGACCGTACTGAGAAGCTGCGGCAAGACTTTCGGGTGATTGCATGAGTTGTCAAAAAGAGGATTTGAATGACTAGATTGACGTTAATCTTCCTCTAGTATTGCCCAAGGGGATTCACTCCTACCATCCCTCAAAGGAGGTGTTATTTGATACCTCTTAGACGGATTTAAATCAATTTTGACGAATTTAGATGGATATTTGGGATCCTTCGTGGGTTTTGGTGACTTCGATACGGGCTTGAAATGCGTCTCGAAAGTAGGGCATATGGGTGACGGTGAGGATGCAGGCGAAGTCGTTGGCGATCGCGTTAATGGCCGCAATCAGCCGATCGCAGCCTTCCTGATCCTGGGTCCCAAAGCCTTCATCCACGATCAGCATTTGCAGGGCTGTGCCCGATCGTTGCGACAGAAGCCTTGCCAGCGCGAGACGAATGGCAAAGTTAATTCTAAAGGCTTCTCCGCCGGAATAGGTCTCGTAGGGGCGAGTACTATGGGCATCGGCAATCAGAATATCCAGGGTCTCGGCAAATTTGGGCAAGGCAGCTTTGACTTTGCTGGTGCGGCGTTGGGTGACGAATTGAACGTGGAGTTGGTTGTTGGTGAGGCGGGTGAGGACTTGATTGGTCAGGGTTTCGAGTTGGGGCAGGATGTTTTCAATCAGGAGGGCCTGGATGCCGTTTTTGCCAAAGGCTTGGGTCAGTTCTTGATAGATCCGAAGCTGTTGACGGGCTTGGTTGAGTTTGTTCTCATCTTGCACGAGATCCTGTTGTAGGTGCTGTTGCTGTTGGCGTTGCTGTTGAAGTCGTCCCAAGGTAGACAGGCTTTTATCTAACTGTTGGCGTTCCTGATGGAGTTGGGCTTCCAGTTGTTGGATTTCGGCGCTGGTGTCTAGGGTGTGGAGTAAGCAGTTTTGGAGTTGCTGACATTCGCGATTGACGGATTCTAGGCTCATCAGCCTAGTCTGTAAGCTGCGGGCCAGGTTTTCTAGGCGATCTTGCAGTTGGGGAAGTTGCTGTTGGGCTTTGAGCAGATCTTGATAGCGCAATTGCCAGACTTGGGCAGCTTTTAAGTGCGATCGGAGTTGGTTGTGCTGATCGACGTTATAACCCAGGGTTTCCAGGGCTTGGTTGAAGTCTGCCAGTCCAGCGGCGAATTCAGTTTCGACCTCAATGAGGTGTTGTGAAACCTGTTCAAGCTGCGATCGGACCTCAGGCAGTTTGGCTTCAATTTGGGTTTGACGCTGTTGGGTTTGGTGGAGATTGGCGGATTTAACCTCAGCCCATCGCCAGCGTTCCACAGCTCCGCGTGCAATGGCGTGATTGCGATCGTCGTAGTCCAGTTCCAGCAGGGTTTGATCTAATAGCCGCAGTTCCTCTTGCAGTTCCGGGGCGTAGTTCTGCTCTAAAAGCTGTGTTTCGAGCAGTTGCACCTCTAGGCGCAGACGCTCAACTTCAATCTGAACATCAACGCCCGCCTGAAGTTGAGCCTGAAGTTGGCCGCGCTGTTGGAGATGCTGGGGATAATCCGTCAATTTAGCTTCGAGTTCCCGATACTCAGCCCGCAGCACTTGAATTTCCCGCTCCGAGACCGCAAGCTGCTCCCGAACGATCCAAATGTCATCCAAAATCTCTTTCTGTTGAGTCAGATGTTTTTCCACCACCAATTGCCAATGTTGCTCATCCAGGGGCCGATCGCACAGCGGACAAGGCGGAAACTCTCCTGGAGCCGAGGCTTCAGGGTTTGAATCCAAGGAATGATGCGCATTGGTTTTGTAATGAGAAAGGGCTTCGCTCACCCCTCGTTTAGCGGCACTTTGAACCGCAGGTTCAACAACAGCTTGAGCTGAACCGACCTGCACCACCTGCAATTCTCGACTTAATTCGGCATGATGTTTGGCGAGGACTTCTCGCAATTTCGCATTCAATTCGGCATCTTCCGTCTGATGCTTGAGCAGACTGAGAATTTGATTCACCTCAGCCAATTGAACCTCGGCTTCGCGCTGTTTGGATTGCAGCCGTTCCATAAAGGTCCGACGTTCCAAGCCCTTATCCCGCACCCGTTCCTGATATTTTTGCAGCTTTTCCAACTCTTCAATCCGATCGTTCATTTCCGCCGCTTGCTGTTGCAGAACAGGTTGCGTCGCCTGTTGCTGTTCAAATTGCTGAACCGCTGTTTTAAGCGTGGCCAATTTTGCCCCGACCTGAGCCGCCGCCCGATCGATATCCCGTTGAATCTGCTGTTTCCGCTGCAACAAAGGCGAAGCCTTAAGCTGCACCTGATCAAAGCGCTGGAGATCTTTTTTTGCAGCCTTCAATTTAGTCAGCGCCTCATCAATCTCCGATCGCTTCTCTAACACCTGGCCCATTTCTTCCAGTTGTTCTAAAAAGCTATTTTCCTGGGTTTCCAATTGACGCTGTTGCTGTTGAAGTTGATGCAACCGATCGCGCTGTTGCTGCTGATATTGATGCCGTTCCGCTTGAATCTGCTGGAACGTCGCAAACCGATCGCCCAAAAACTCCTCCTCCGCTTGCAGTTGCTGCCACCGCACATACCCCGAACAAATCGCCTCTTCCTGCTCCAACAACCCCACCAAACCCTGCGTATGGCTTTCGGCTTGATGGTATTCCTGCGTCAGCCGATCGCAGTCTTGCTTTTGTTGTTGCTGCTGCTTTTGATGCCATTGCAGTTGAGATTGCCAATGCTGTTGCTGCTGTTGGTCAGCCCGCAAAGTTTGCAATTGTTGCTGAGCCAGCGTTTGGTTCTGTTGCAACTGCCCGATCGTCGCTTCAAGTTCCGCCTGCTGCGCCGCCAGAGCAGGCAAATCCAAAAGCTGAGCCGATCGATTACTCCTCTGCTGCTCCAACAAATCCACCTGCACCTTCGCCTGACGCGCTTGCTCCTTCGCCCGATCGGCCAGTTCATCGTAGTGATTCAATTTGAGCAAATCCGCGAGGATCTGCTTACGATCGCTCGGACGCTTCAACATAAACTCATCCGCACGACCCTGACGCAGATAAGCAGAATTAACAAACGTGTCGTAATCTAACTTCACATGGTGAACAATCAATTGCTGCGTCGCCCGAATGCCTTTCTCCGTCAAGGGCCGAAAGGTCTTCGGCAGAGGCTGAGTCGATCGGCTCAAAGCCGGATCAAATTCGGTTGAAACTTGAAATTCCAATGCCATCCCCTGCCGACGACAGCGGGTCCGAATAATTCGGTAAAGGCTTTCATGAAGCTGAAAAATAAACTCAACTTGAGCTTCCGTCTGCCCCTGATGAATCACGTCATCCTCGTTCTCCACCCGGCTTTGCCCCCAAATGGCCCAAGACATCCCTTCGAGCAAAGACGACTTCCCTGCACCATTTGCCCCACAGACGCAAGCCGTCGCCAACCCCCGAAAATCAAGGGTTGCGCTTTTATAGCTTAGGAAATTGCGCAGCGTAAGCTGAATGGGAATCATGCCGAGTTCAATTCAAACCGATGAACAGTACATTCGCACTTTCCCAGTGTAGATCGCCAAGGGCTTGATTTGCAAAGCTTTTGTTCTAAATATCAGTCTTGCTGATGGTCGAGCACCGATCGGAGATTATCGAGCCAATCCGTTAAATCAGACAGTTTCTCAAAATCTAGTAGTGCTTCGCCCAACTCACTCAATTGAGTAACAGGTAACTGTTCAACTTGCGATGGTCTTTGACCGACCGGAGGTCATCGAGTTTCTGCGGGAAAAATACCAAGTCGTCGCGCTAATAAACGGATGACGAGCGATCGTTGACCAGTCGCGAATCCCTTAGCTTCAGTTGCCGCTTCCCAGTCCAGGAATGATTGTGAGAATGCCATGATAATCTCCTGCCCTAAAAAACTCTCGATTTCACCTGTTTGGATTTTAACGCCCCACGTGGCTAACAAAGCCCTCCATAATCGCTGGGATGCCGAATTATCAAGATATATAGCAGTCCTAACTGACCAATGAGAATTTCCCTAGCCGATTGAGCTTGGGAAAATCAAAGATTTGATCTTGTATGGACAACTCAAATAGCACCTTTGCAGCGGCAAAGTTTTTACACTGGTGATA